>JAIDQW010000527.1 GCA_029062075.1 Paramuribaculum sp. | reverse complement strand
TGTTGAGGGTATGGACCGCAAGTCATACTTCGCGCTCGCTCAGAGTGAGGACGGTATCAACGGCTTCCACTTTGTCGGCAGACCGATAACCATGCCGGACACTGATGAACCGGGCACCAATGTGTATGATATGCGACTAACACGCCACGAGGATGGCTGGATTTACGGTCTATTCTGTGTGGAGCGTCATGATGATTCATGCCCCGGTGACCTCTCGGCTGCAACAGCTGCATGCGGAATAGCACGCACAAAAAATCTTGTTGACTGGGAGCGTCTCCCCGACCTCAAGAGCAAGAGCCAGCAGAGAAATGTGGTGCTCCACCCGGAATTTTTTGACGGAAAGTATGCTCTCTACACCCGCCCGCAGGACGGTTTTATTGACACCGGTAGGGGTGGCGGTATCGGCTGGGCTCTCGTTGATGACATGACCCATGCGGTTGTAACGGAGGAGACTATCATTGACGCTCGCTATTACCACACAATCAAAGAGGTGAAAAACGGTGAGGGTCCTCACCCTATCAAAACATCCCGCGGCTGGCTGCATCTCGCTCACGGAGTGCGTAACACCGCTGCCGGACTCAGATATGTACTCTATCTCTACGTGACCGATCTGAAAGAACCATGGCGCGAGATTGCAACCCCCGCCGGCTATTTCATGGCACCTGTAGGCGAGGAGTTTATCGGTGATGTGGGCAATGTACTGTTTTCAAACGGCTGGATTGCGGATGAGGATGGCAGAGTGCTAATATACTATGCTTCAAGCGACACCCGCATGCATGTTGCCGAAAGCACTGTTGACCGCCTGCTTGACTATTGCTTCAACACTCCTGCCGACGGTTTGATTTCAGCAGAGAGCGTCAAGGCTATCAACCGCCTCATCGACTCCAATCTCTCACTTCAAAAATAATAACTCTGACCTCATAACTCTGACTTAAATCTAATGGCACCACTTAAAGAGAAGATAGGATACGGCTTCGGCGATATGGCTTCGTCGATGTTCTGGAAAGTGTTCAGCTACTATCTCCCGTTTTTCTACTCCAACATTTTCGGGCTATCGCTTGCCGATGCGGCAACGCTTGTGCTCGTAACAAGAATCTGGGACGGTATTTCCGACCCGATGATGGGAATTGTAGCTGACAGAACGAAAACTCGCTGGGGTAAGTATCGCCCTTATCTGCTCTGGGTTGCGGCGCCATTCTCCATCTGCGGAATACTCCTGTTCACCACTCCGGACTGGGCTTATGCCGGCAAGTTGATCTGGGCGTATGTAACATACGTGCTGATGATGACTGTCTATACCGGTATTAATGTGCCTTACGGAGCTATGCTCGGAGTAGTGAGCGACAATCCTCACGAAAAGACTGTTTTCTCATCCTTCCGTATGTTTTTCGCCTACGCCGGTTCATTCATCGCACTTGCGGCATGGGAGCCGCTATGCTCGCTGTTTGAGCATCACTGGGGATTCTCTGTGCAGACAAGCTGGCAGTGCGCCATGGTGGTTATCGCCGCGGCTTGCTTCGTGCTGTTTCTCTGTTGTTTCAAACTCACCAGAGAGAGGATAAAGACTGTGTCTAAGGTGAGCATTGGCAGCGATTTCAAATCTCTCCTTAAAAACCGTCCCTGGTGGATTCTCATCGGTGCGGCTCTTTCTTACAATCTCTTCTGCACGGTACGCGGGGCTACTGTGGCATACTTCTTCGCGGATGTGATTGGCGGTGAGGCGCACATTTTCATATTCTCCATTGCACTGCTGTTTTATTCAGGATTGTTCCTCAGCATCGGCGAGGTGGCTAATATGTTTGGAGTCGCTCTCACGGTGCCGATTGCCAAGACGCTCGGCAAAAAAACCACCTTTATTATGGTTAATGCCGCCCTGATAGGTTTCAGCATAGCATTCTTCTTCGTTCCGGTATCACCTGCAGGCTACTGGTGGATGCTTCTCTTACAGATTTGTATATCTATTCTCACCGGTATCATGAGCCCTCTGGTCTGGTCTATGTATGCCGATGTGAGTGACTATTCCGAGCTGGAGAATCACACCGCTTCCACCGGTCTTATTTTCTCCTCATCATCTATGGCTCAGAAGTTTGGCGGAGCTATCGGCGGGGCAGCGGTTCTGTGGCTGCTTGATGCCTGCGGCTACATCACCGGCTCAACGGAAACAGCTGGCACCGTTGCTCAGAGCTCGGAGGCTCTTAATTGCCTGTGGATGCTCATGACATTCATTCCCGCAGGGGTGTCGCTCCTCGCAATTATCGTAGTGTCATTCTATCCGCTCACAACAGACAGGGTGAATGATATAGTTGCGCGGCTCAAGGAGCAGAGACTTAGCGCTTCGGCTGAAGCCGCGCAGGATGAAATGACCGATTTCGCTAATACAAACAGTTGATGGATACCGAGTCTAAAGCTGCTTTTGCAGCAGAACTTGAAGATAATCTCAATAATAATATTCTCCCTTACTGGCTCGAAAAAATGCGCGACGACGAGGATGGCGGTTTTTTCGGCAGGAGAGACAGCACTGACACTCTTGTTCCGGGAACCGACAAGGGCGCGATAATGAACGCGCGCATCCTATGGACTTTCTCGGCTGCGTATCTCGCAACAGGGAGAAAGGATTGTCTTGAAGCCGCCACCCGTGCAAAAGATTATATTCTCAATCATTTTATTGACAAAGAGAATGGTGGGGTTTATTGGGCGCTTAAAGCGGACGGGAGCGTGTCTGATGACAAGAAGCAGTTCTATGCCATAGCCTTTACTGTTTACGGGCTCGCTGAGTATTACCGGGCCACCGGTGATAAGGGGGCTCTTGACGCTGCGGTGTCGCTTTTCAGGGCTATCGAGGAGCACAGCAGAGACAGAGTCAAAGGTGGCTACCGCGAGGCAGCCACACGCACCTGGGAGCCTATCGAGGACATGCGTCTGAGCGAGAAGGATGAGAATTTCAGCAAGACTATGAACACTCATCTGCATATTCTCGAAGCTTACACGGCTCTGCTCAGGGTGTGGCGAACAGAAGAGAGTCTGGAAGCCACCCGCTATGCTCTTGAGATTATTCTGAATAAGATAATGGATAAGGCGGATGGTCATCTGGGACTTTTCTATGATGATGACTGGAACAGGATGGATGCCGAAAAGTCTTATGGTCACGATATCGAAGCTTCATGGCTCCTACTTGAAGCGGCGGAGGTGATAGGCGATAAGCAGCTGTATGAAGCCACGCTGAAAGCTACCCGCAGGATAGCCGATGCTGCGCTTGAAGGTCTCTGCTGCGATGGCTCGATGGTTTATGAGCGGCACGCAAACGGCACCTACGACAACGAAAAGCACTGGTGGGTACAGGCTGAGGCTGTTGTGGGACAGGCATACCTGGATCGCTATCATGGAGTGGCTGGCTCGCTCGAAGGAGCCCGCAAAACATGGAATTATATCCGCGAAAATCTTGTGGATAATGCCAATGGGGAATGGTTCTGGAGCCGGATGCCGGACGGAACGACCAATTCAAGAGAGGATAAGGCTGGTTTCTGGAAATGCCCCTATCACAACGGGCGAATGTGCATGGAAACTCTGAGAATCCTTAAGGCGTAGCAGCAAGGAATACCATCCGGTTATTGTATCTCAACCCACTCCGCATCGGTAATCTGCTCCTCGGTGGTATAGGTCACATTGCCTTTGTCATCTGAATGTAGCTCGGTGGTGGTTTCAACTGAAATTTCCTCAAACGCAACATATTCACCCATATCTTTGGTAAACACCTTTTTATGAACAGGCTGCTGAGGCTGCTCTTCCCTGCGGCTATACTGCTTGTACGCCTCTGAGTATGCGTTGTTCACCGCTTTCTTATAGCGGCGCATCAAAAGCACTACCTTGAGAATGGGGCGCAGAATGATTATGAGGAAAAGGATGAGGAGTATTGTAAAAAAAGGCATGTCAAATAGTTATAGTGTGTATTCAGATTAACACCTTGGAGGCTGTGACGGTTCACCGGCGGGGGCTGACCGCTGACATTGCGATGTACAGGAATATTGTCCACGCAAGCCCTGAGAGTCCTTCAAGAATAACAAATATCACGGCACCGGCAAGCAGAATATACCGGCGGGAGTTGGTGCGCCAGTCAAAGCTCGAGAATTTTAGGGAAAACATCGGCATAGGCATAACCATAAGGCTCGCAAGCACCAGAATGAGAATAGCCAGAGCAATTGAGCCGGGGTAGGTGTAGGAATGAATCCACGCCACGGTGCCAATCCAGAAAATAGCGTTTGCCGGCACGGGGAGACCTATGAAAGAGGTGGTCTGGCGGTCATCGATATTGAATTTGGCGAGACGCAGTCCGGCAAAAAGCACAATGAAGAGTGCCGCGAAAGCAAATATACTCTCCGGATCAAATGCGTTGATTGTGTTGAACATGAGCAGTGTCGGTGCAAGTCCGAAGCTTATCAGGTCGGAAAGTGAGTCAAGCTCCTTGCCTAAATCGGAATAGGCGTGGAGCAGACGAGCCATTGCCCCGTCAAGAAAATCAAACACAGCGGCAGCGCCGATAAATATGAATGCCCACTGATAGCCCTGCAGAGAGCCGAATGGCTCATGAAGGTGGAAGGTGCAGATGCAGGCAATGGCACCGCTCAGAAGATTTAGACAAGTGATTGAATTGGGGATATTGGCGCGAATCTTACCAAACATGCTTATTTCAGTTATTGGATCTTAGGCGAGCCACCTCAGTGATTCCACCGGTGGTCTTGTCGCCGATATTGACAAATATCTCTGTGCCGAGAGGAAGGAATATATCCACTCGCGAGCCGAATTTTATAAAGCCCAGATGCTCCTCGATGCTGCACTTCTCGCCCGGCTCGGCGTATGTGACTATTCTGCGCGCCACAGCCCCGGCTATCTGACGCACAAGAATCTCCTGACCGTTTTCTGCGCGCAGCAAAATGGTGGAACGCTCATTTTCGGTGCTCGCCTTGGGCAAGTATGCCGACATGAATCTGCCGTTGTGGTGGCGCACCATAAGCACCTCACCGTTTACAGGAAACCAGTTGGCATGAACATTGAAAACGCTCATAAACACCGAAAGCTGTATCACATTGCGGTGCAGGCACTCGCTCTCATACACCTCCTCAAGCGCAACGACTGTGCCGTCAACCGAGGACACAACTATATCCTTGCCGTCACCGGGGAAATGACGGCGCGGAGAGCGGAAGAAATTGAGAACAAGCAGATAAAGAACACCCGAAATAGAAGAAAACACGATAGGAACAGCTACGGGGCGGATAAACATCCACGCCGAAGCATTGATTACCGCAAGCATTAAAAGCAAGATAATCAATATATTAGTACCTTCTCTATGAATTTTCACCTTCATCGCGCGCCTTGAAGTGCTAAATAATTCGCAAAGTTAGCACATTTTTTATAATTATCAATCTCTCAGCCCCCAAGAATCCGCCAAGATTATTTATAAACCGCTTCCTGCTGGCGATACCATCCTTCCCCGGCGAGATATTTCTCCCCAACACTTCTCATAAGCACCTTACCTTTACTATGAATAAAAATGTGCAATTAAGCATACGTTATTGTTCACATTAAAATATTTAGTTAACTTTGTCGCGCAGACCGCAACGCGGAAGCCCGGTCAAGGGCAAAGCGGGAGGGTCTGCTGACATTTTTTGAAAGCGTTTACTTGACGCTCTTTCTTGGCTTTCTGAAACTTCGCAACTTTCAATCTCAGTCAAGGATGCAGCAAAAGGTAGATGCCTGTGGATATGTCTGATTCACCGATAACCGGCACAATAGTGTCCTGTATTGGTGTATATTATACATATTCTGCGTGAGGCTTCTGCATGTTTGCTCGTTCTACTGAGATGGGCAATGCGAAGGCCTCAGAAAGCGGAACGAGCAATGGTACGGCTCTCACGCTTTTTTTATTTATAACAGCTTCCACCGGGAGCCGAGGAGGCAGAATAAATCAATTCATTATGCGTAAAGTTTTCTTTACAGTAGCTGCAGTTGCAGCAATGGCTCTCACAAGTTGCTCAACAATCACAACTCAGGCAGGTCCCGGTGTGCTTTACACTGGTGTTACAGAAGGTCAGATGGTTACCTCAAATCAGCTGGGTACCAAAGTTGGTACATCCAACAGTATCGGTGTACTTGGACTGGTAGCTATCGGTGATGCTTCTATCCAGACAGCCGCTCACTCAGCAGGTATCAAAAAAATAAGCCATGTTGATGCTAAAAAGACCAGCATTCTCGGTCTTTTTGCTAAGTACGAAGTGCTTGTTTACGGTGAATAATCACTACAACTGACAAATTATTTAATAGTGCCGGCTCCAATAATTAAGATCAGTCGGCACTATTTTAATATTTTACCGAAATGAAACATCTGCTCAATTTATTACTACTGACTGTAATTATATGCTGCCAGGGTTATGCTTCAGGAATAAGCAAGTGGTATGTACAACGCAATGCCGGCAACGAATGTGTCTTCTTTATATTCAGCAAAAAGATTCCCGCCCTTGAAAATACTAAAGCGATTACAAAGAATCTTGAGTACGATTTTACTTATGCACAAAGAACCGATAGCGTAGCTATGTTGCTGACACTCAAAATTAAGCAGCCGGTAAAGGTGCAAAAGATATCTATAATGGACGGTACCGTAGC
>JAIDQW010000526.1 GCA_029062075.1 Paramuribaculum sp. | reverse complement strand
GGTGAGCATAGTTCAGTTGGTTAGAGCGTCAGATTGTGGTTCCGAAGGTCGTGGATTCGAATCCCACTGTTCACCCGAAGCTATCGCACTTGGATATTCCGGTGCGATAGTTTTTTTATGTAGTTGATATGTTACGAACCTGTTGTAGTGTTTTATGCAATTGGTTTGTAACTGATTTGTTTTTAATATGAAACCTTTGTTACAATTCTGTGAAATTTGAATCCGGCACTTAAAAAAATATCCATCAGATAGTATTTTTGTGTTGAATTAAAACAACCTGGAATATTTATGAAGAAAAGAGCGATTATAACGCCGGCTTTGATTATTACTCTTATCGGCTTGTTATATTGGGGGATATGTATGCTCTCTTCTCAGGATGATATGAAACCGGACCGCTCCAACGGTAGGTTGTGCTATCTTCCTATACTTTCGAGTCCAGGGGAGGTTGAACTTTTACCGGGATTGAGATTTAAGGTGGACACAGGGAGTGATTTGAGTACCATCACCATGTCTGATCTTGAGTTGCTGGACTCTCTCGGTTTCAAAGTTGAGAAGAAATTTTATCCCGTTATTGGTAGAGACGGAGCAGGAACGCTTAATTTGGATTTGACTCGATATACTGTGGACCTACCGCTGATTAACTATGATATCGTGACTGATTCCAGTGGTGATAAATATGGAGTTGGGTCTCTGAAAAATGCCAATGTTCTTCACAATGTGGATTTTTCAGTATCTAAATCCGGAATGAATGTACTCGGAATTGATTTTCTCGAAAAATTCAAACTTGAATATGATTTTAACCATAGGGCTATAGCGTTGTATTTCGATGACCCTGACACCGCCTATGTTACTTGTGCCGAGTTATATGCATCCAAAGAACCTCTGAAAATGCCTATGCTCGGAAAAAGATACTCACTTGACTTGAAGGTTGCCGGCTATGAAGGCAGATTCTTTATTGATTCAGGCATTAGAGAAGCAAGAGTCAAAATGCCGGCTGATCAAGCGGAAATTGTTAATTCCTCAGAGCTGACTGACGGTATAGTTGAGTCAGCACTCGGTCAATTTCATGCAAAGATATTTGATAAGGCACTGGTCAGCATTGGTG
>JAIDQW010000525.1 GCA_029062075.1 Paramuribaculum sp. | reverse complement strand
TAAAGGTATTTTCAAGGGGTGCTCCGCCATGACCAGAATGATTATCGGCGATAAGGTGGAGGTGATTCCGGAAGAGCCCTTTGACGGTTGCACAGCACTCAAGGAACTGAAGCTGGGTAGCGGGGTGAAAGAGATCCGCTGCTCCATCACCGGGCTCAAACGTCTCGTTGTCAGTGCGCCTGTACCTCCGACTATCGCTCCCGGCTGCAGTGTTGAGGCTGAAGAAATATGGGTGCCGGAAAAGCTTCTCAGCACATACAAAGCTGCGTGGCAAGATAAAAATATAAAACCTTACAGCTTCAAATTCCTCAATAATCCGGTAACAGCTTATGCGGGCTATCAGGCAGATGTGAAATTTGAACGCGTTTCGCCCGGAGAGGGTGAGAATAATTATGTGTATTGTTATCCGCGAGAAAAAGACAGCAACGGCAATCAGAATTTTCTGTGGACAGTTGACGCCACTCATGGCAGCAATACTGAATCAAAAAAATTCAAAACAGTATGGTATTCATATGACTGTGACAAGAGAGGTGATCTTGCTGCGGGAAATGTTGTTTATGAGAACCTTACCCGAGTGCGCTTTGACAAGCCGGGCACTTATAAACTCTATTTCACCACTCTTGATATAACAAACCACACCGAGGAGGTTACGGTAGAGGTTGGAACTCTCGCTGCCGGCTATGTGCCCGTTGAAAAAATCACTGTAAGTGATGCAGGTGCATTGGTTGACCATACACTAAGAGTCAATGCCACTGAAAAGCTCAGGGCAACTATAGGAACACAAGGAGGAGCTACAGCAACCTTTGACAATGTTACTTGGGAAAGCTCGAACCCGGAAGTGGCAACCGTAACTTCGGTAAGTGATAAGATTGCTGATGTGACCGGAGTGGCACCGGGTGAGGCTGTGATAACCGCGCGCAGCACCGACCCGATTATGCCGGATGTTTATGGTACTTACAATATAAAGGTAGTGCAGCGAATGGAAAGCTGCATTCTTGAAGCCGATTATGGAGGAGTGTGGGATGAGATTGAAAATCCGGGTATCTACACCCTTCAGGGTATTGTGGGTGAGACATTAAGAATCCGTCCGGTTTGCTTCCCCGAGGGTACCTCATATACTGCGTTGTATATAAAAGACGACAACACATATCCCGGAACTCATCCCGAAATTGACATTAATGTGGATGAAGGAACGATATTCCTTAAATCGGCAGGAACTACCCAACTCAATGTCGGAGTCAGAGACGGAGAGGTTTATAGGGAGAAGACGGTAAGACTGGTGGTATCAGAGCCGGGAGGTAAAGTGACCGATATCCGTGTGGTGAATGTTGGCACCAATACTACCTATGATTATAGCACCGGCTACACCGGGGATGTAACTGATCAGGTGCCCATACGCCTGAGCTATAACGGTGATGCCGAGCACAAGCAGGTTGTCTGGGAATCGGACAACAAGCAGATTGCAGAGGTAGTGCCTACCAGCCAGATTGCAACTTTAGCTGATGATAACCTGCCGCAGCATCATTTCACAATTCTCTGTAAGAAGTCAGGAACAGCCAGGTTGACAGCGGTTGCAGCAGACGGCGGAACAGGTGTTGCAAGTTTCCCGGTAACCATCAATCAGCCGGAGGTGGTTTCAGTGCCTGCGAAGCAAATTGTATTGGAGGATAAGCAGGTTTTATATACTACCAATTTCTGGTTTGAGCTTCATAAGGACGGAACGGCAGCACTGGTACATCCCTCAGCGGGAACCGATAATCCGCTGACAGAAAATGGAATACCGTCAACACCCTATAATTTCGATTATCCCGGAGAAGAATACATTACCACCTATCGCAGAATGCTCTGGAGTCCGCTTATGGATTCTCTCCAGTATGCTAATAGGGATTTATATTTCACTGCGTTGAAAGTACCGGGAGAGATTACTGTCAGTGGCAAGAAATATGAAGTCACGGCTGTTGGTGATTATGCATTTGCCGGCAGTAATGTCAAGTGTATCCATATTCCGAGAACTGTCAAATCCATAGGTGATTATGCGTTTAAGGATGCCAAGAACTATGTCGGTTTTACTGATGTTACACATTATGAAGTGATTCATGATGGCGTTGAATCTCTGGGAAAGGGTATTTTCAGCGGATGCAGTAAATTAAGGAATATGAGATTCGGGCATGGGATAGTGGAAATACCTGAGGAAACATTTGACGGATGCACATCGCTTAAGACAATCCATGTTGGACGAAATGTTGAGAAAATCAATTGCTCGTTTAATCAGCCGAATCTAAATTCTATTGCTTTCAGCGGTCATGTGCCTCCCGTATTTGCCGAGGGGTGCAGTGTCCAGACCATCAATAATAACATATCTACGAATGTTAGTTCGGTAGATGAATATAAGGCTGCTTTTCCGGAATTTAATGTATCGGCACCGTCTGTTGAGATTACATCTGTATCAAGAAGCAAAGCTTATGTTGGAGATGAGGTGATGTTCAAATATAATAGAATCAGTAATGGCGTTTGCGAGTTTATGGAGTTCTATCCGGCAGGTGTTAATGCCGAAGGAATGGCTTACGGTGCTTTCACCCACTCAGGTACTACAAGCTCTAATGACTGGTTAATATTGAAGTTTGATGATCTTTCGGCAATTTATGATGCCACAAGTATATCCTCCGCATCCGCTACATTTTATATAACCTTTGCAAAAACCGGGCTCCATAAAGTGTATATAAATCCCATGCAAAATCCTGATTTGGATCCTGTAGTGGTTGAAGTGGTAGTTGTTCCCGGTACTCCGGTCAAGGATATAGTCATTAATGATCCTCCTCTTTATATGGATATTGATGAGGTGAGGAGAATCAATGTCAAGGTATTGCCCGAAAATGCCTCTGATAAATCAATCAGATGGGTAGTAACCGGTGATGACGGTATTGTTGAGATAAACGAGAAAAACGAAATAAAAGCTAAGGCAATCGGCTCGGTTGTGGTGCGTGCGGTTTCTACCGATACTGTTGGCCCGACCCGTGTTAGCCCGCAATTTACGGTGAGAGTGATTCAATCAGTTAAGGAGGTGGTTGTAAAAACGGGTGAAACTGTTGTGCCTAATACCGGTATTAAAGGTTATGTGGGTGATAAAATCAACCTGAACGCATCTTTCTTGCCGGAAAACTGTGAGTATAACACATGTTCATGGTCTGCAACCCCTGATGCTATATTAAAAGTTGAGGGTGAGGATAAAAATGCAGTGTTGCAACTGACAGGAGCAGGCAGGGGTGTGCTGTCGGTAAATGTATCGCAGCTAACCGGTCTCACCGCTTTGAGACGAGATATTCCGGTTTTGGCATTGATGCCCGTAAACTCAATAAGAGTGACTAAGGATGGAGCAGAAATAAACCCCGGCGAGCCTATTGTTGGTGATATCGGGTCTGAATATCTGCTGACCGCCACCCCCAATGCCGATGCTGATAAAAAAGACCTTGAATGGAGCATTTCGAATCCTGACATCATAGACTTGATTAGTGACGGTGATAAAGTAAGGATAGTGCTCAAGGCTATCGGAACGGCATATCTTAGGATAAAGGCTACTGATGAAAGGAATTATGAAATTGTAATACCGATAGGAGTCAAGGAGCCCGGTGAACCGGATCCTGAAATTCCGTTTGAGATAAAAGTGGATAGAATAGAAATCCAGCCGAATTCGATTGCTGGATATGTGGGCGACCGTACTATTCTTGATGCTAATGTTTATCCCGCGAATGCTACCAATACCTCTCTTTTGTGGGAATCGTCAAACACCGCTGTTGCTTCTGTTTCAGCTGCCGGATTGGTTACTCTTCTTGGCGAAGGGGAGGCTGTGATTACCTGTACGGCAAAGGATGGTTCCGGTGTTAGCGTGACATGTCCCGTTACGGTTAGCGTGCGCCAGGATATACCCAAGGATATCAAGGTGGAGATGATTTCAATTCAAAAGAATAATCATGAAGGGTATCCGGGCGATGAGCTGCGTCTTGACGTGACCGTGTATCCTGAGAATGCCACCAACCCGGAAATTCAGTGGGAATCTTCCAATCCTTCGGTTGCTTCTGTAACAAATGCCGGGGTGGTAACTTTGCTCAGTGAAGGAGAGGCAGTGATTACAGGAAGAGCGACAGACGGTTCCGGAGTGAGCGTCAGCTGTGTTGTTAAAGTGAAAGCGCAGCCGATCATAGAGCAGCCGAAGGAGATTAAGGTTGAGAGAATCACCATTGACAGAGAGACTCATGAAGGATATCCCGATGAGGAAGTGACTCTTGTAGTGACTGTTTATCCTGAGAATGCTACCAATCCTGCCGTTTTATGGGAGTCCAGTAACAGCGAAATCGCATCTGTCACTGAAGGTAAGATTACATTAATCAAAGAGGGCAGTGCCGTTATAAAAGGTTCCGCAGCCGATGGTTCCGGAGTCAGTGTTACCTGCTCGGTTAAAGTCAAGGCGCGTCCGTCGGGCATAGATGGTGTGAAAGCTGACAATAAAGTTACTGTTGAGCAATCGCAGTTGACTGTCAGCGGACTGAATAACGGTGATATTGTGTCGCTGTACTCTATATCCGGAGCGATAGTCGCAACAGAAAGATGCAACGGTGATTCAGTTACATTCACACTAAGAAATCACGGAATCTACATTATTGTCACACCCTCGGGTAGTTTCAAGGTGAGATTTTGAACCGGTTTTGACTAATTCGGCTCCGGAGTGAGCGTGCATTCCGGCTGAAAATAGCTATATTTGTGAAAACTTATTTTTAATACCTATGTTAAAAGGACTTATAGCATCGGTGGCACTTGCCTCAAGTGTTGCCGCAGCCGCAGCTCCGGTTGAAGTTGTGTGGCAAAATCTCATGAATCGTGTTGGTGCTGACGGCAAACCTGAATATGTGCAGCGATTCGTCATTAAGGGAGATCTTTCAAATCTCTCTCGCATCGCATTCAATCAGTTTGACAGGAACATGACTCCGGTTAACCCAGCTGACACTGTGGGCCGTATCATACCGGGCTATTACTATATTGCTTCACCCAGATTCGCTCAAAATGCCGATAGTGTGGTGGTGGATATTGTAACTTCCGGAACAATGCCCCAATACAGCTACGGTGCTGACGGTGTTCATGGAGTTAACGCCTCTGGCGAACCTTTTGACGTGAATTTCACAAGACTTAGCGGAACAGTTCGTTCCGAACAGTGGGCACTCCCCGGAAAGGATAGAAATACACCCGCTGAAAAGATTTTTGAGAAAAATGAGGAGCTTATAAACGGAGCAAAGGCTGGTGCTTACGATATTGTGCCCTCATTCAAGAGTGTTAAGCTCGGTGAGGGGACTTACACGGGGGGTGACAAAACCCCTAAGCTTATCAAGCATGAGAATCCGGAATTTTACCGTATAACAGTTACTCCGACCGGCATAACTATCGAGGGCGCGAGTCAGAAAGCACTTTACACTGCGAGCCGAACTCTCGACAAACTGCTTCGTGTAAATGGAGGAAAACTCCCGGCAGCTGTGATAGAGGATTATCCGGATTATGGTTACCGTGGAGTTATGATTGACATCGCCAGAAATTATCAATCTCTGGATCAGATGAAGAAATTTGTGGACGTTATGGCGGATTATCGCCTGAATAAGCTGCAGTTCCATTTCATTGATGATGAAGCGTGGCGTCTTGAAATACCCGGCTTGCCCGAACTCACCGAATATGGCAGCCGCAGAGGATATACTACCGATGAAAAAGATTTCCTCGCGCAGATTTATGACGGAGACGGAAGACCTTCAACTCTCGGTGGCACTGCTAACGGCTACATCACCCGTCAGGAATTTATCGACTTCCTCAAGTACTGCGATGCTCGTGGAGTTTCTGTGATTCCGGAAATAGAGACCCCCGGACACGCCCGCGCTGCGCGTAAATCAATGGAGGCTCGTTATCGCAAAACTGGTGACGACACATATCGCCTCATTGAGGACGGAGACACTTCTGTCTATCGTTCTGCTCAGGATTTCGGAGATAATGTTATGAATCCCGCCGTCCCCGGCACATATAAATTCATGGAGAAAGTTTTCGACGAAATTATCGCCATGTACAAGGAAGCCGGTGTGCCTTTGGAGACTATCCACATCGGTGGTGATGAGGTGCCCCACGGTGCTTGGAGTGGTTCACCTTCTGCTATTAAGTTCATGAAGGACAACAATATGAAGAGCGAGAGCGATCTGCACGCATATTTTGTTAAGCGATTAGGGCAGGCGTTGAAAGATAGAGGTCTGAAAATGTCAGGCTGGCAGGAAGTGGTGCTTGGCAAGGATGAAGCTACTGCAAAAAGCATCTCACCATATCTTGAATTTGTTAATCTTTGGGTAACATGGCCACAGGGCGGTGAAAAAGAACTGCCGGCAATAAAGGCGCAGCAGTTGGGTGCTCCGGTTGTGTTTTCAACTGCCCACGGATTTTATATGGACCAGCCTTATAGCGGACACCCCGATGAAAGGGGACTCGGTTGGGCTATGATTACAGACGAGCTTGTGTCGCTTGATGCTTATCCGGCTGTGCTCGCGCCTCAGCAACCCGGTGGAAAGATTGTTGGTGTGCAGGCACAACTCTGGAGTGAGACTGTCAGAGGTCCCCGGCAAATGGAGCTGTATCTCTTCCCCAAAATGCTCGGAATGGCTGAGCGAGCTTGGAATTCAGACACCACATACACCCACTCTCAGTTCAACAGTGCGCTTGGACAGCACGAACTTCCGTTCCTTGCACAGCGCGGGGTTAATTTCCACCTTCGTCAGCCCGGTGTTAAAATTGAGCAAGGTAAGATTGTCATGAATTCTCCTTATGAGGGTGCTGAAATCCGCTATACTCTCGATGGGTCTGACCCTGATGCAAACTCAGCCCTCTACACCGCTCCCGTTACCATTCCGGAAGGAGCTAAGCAGGTGCGTGCACGTCTGTATTATCTCGGCAAGGAGAGTGTGAGCACAATGCTCGATACTGCTAAATGATCGTCCCCGATTCTTATACGGAAAATCTCAGCGAGCCTGTCAGGCGGCTGTTTCTCAAGTGGAGGCAATTCATGTATTCCGCTGTGAGGTACACCCGTCCTGACAGCCCCGTTCATGGCATGGAGCATTATGAGCGGGTGTTGCTTCATGCTCTTATGATAGCTGAGAAAGAGCTGCCAGGCGATGAGAAGGCGATGGAGATTCTTGCTCACGCTGCTGTGTGGCACGACTCCCGCAGGCTTGATGAGTATCTTGACACCGGGCATGGAGCGAGAGCTGCGGTGTATTACCATGAGTTCTGCTCCGAAAACCCTGCATTCCGGTGTCATCCGGAAGTTGAGGATATTATGAGATTTCATGATATAGACGACCGTAAGGGTAACGAAAGGATAGACCATGATTTTGGAGACAGGGCGGAATATGTGAAAAAGCTCTACCATATTTTTAAGGATGCCGATGCGCTTGACAGGTGGCGACTCGGTGACACAGGGCTTGATCCGAAATTTCTTCGCACGGAAACTGCGAGGTCTCTGACATCATTCTCAAGAAAACTTGTCAGAGACACGATGGATAAAGAACTCCTGTATGAAATATCTGCCGAAGTACGACGGTCCCAAAAAGAGAACAAATGGAAAAAATGCTAATAATTGTTGACCCGCAGGTTGACTTTGTTGACGGTGCGCTTCCGGTGCCAGGTGCAAAGAAAGCTATGAGTGCGCTTGCACAGTATCTGCGTGAGCATGGGTCGGAGTATGCTGTTAAGATAATCACCGCCGATTCCCACCCCTATAATCATTCATCTTTCCGTGAATGTGGCGGAGAGTGGCAACGGCATTGTGTCAGCGACAGCGTAGGGGCAGCCATTGTTCCGGATGTGTTTGACGCCGCTTATTCCTCACCGGGTTATACCACCGTGATACACAAGGGAAAATATGAGATGGTGGAGGAATATTCCGTTTTTCAGGCACCCGGTGCAACAGCAATCATCGCCGGATTGTTACAGAAACATCGGATAACCCGGATTGATATATGCGGACTCGCCGGAGACGTGTGCGTGCTTTCAACACTCACCGATGCGGTTGAGCTCTTCCCCGATATTTCCATAAGGGTTCTAACCTCCTTTTCCCCGAGCCTTGACGGAGGCACCAGCCTGTCAGTTTTTATAAATGAAAATCCAAGTATATGCGCCGAATAATTAACCATTTCACAGACGATGACCTTTATAAATTCACCATGTGTTGCGCGGTGATCGACAATTTCCCGCGCGCTCAGGTGAAGTATGCATTTACCGACAGGGACAACACCGTATATCCCCCCGGGTTTGCCGATGAACTCCGCCGGCAGATCGAAATGCTTGAATCAGTGGTGATAACCGATGAGGAGGTGGAGTTTATGAAGCGCCGCTGTCCCTATATCCCTTTCTGGTTTTATAATTTCCTGAAAGGATTCCGCTACAGAAGCGAGTGGGTTAAGGTCTGGCAGGATGATGAGGGACATCTCAGTGTGGAATTTGAAGGCGCTTGGAGCGATACCATTCTTCTGGAAGTAAAGGTGCTGGCGATTATCTCCGAACTATACTACGAAATGACCGGAGAGACAGCGAAGATAAATCTTGAGCATAGCTATGAGGCATCCTCGGAAAAGGCGAAACGTCTCCTTGATGCGGGATGTTGCTTCAGTGACTTCGGCACAAGGCGCAGAGCCTCGTTTGAAGCGCAGGACACCCTGGTGAAAGCTATGAGCGAGACCGCACGCAATAGTTCCGCCCCCGGCAGGTTTGTCGGTACAAGCAATGTGTACTTCGCTATGAAATACGACCTTATTCCTGTCGGCACCATGGCTCACGAGCTTATATGCGCCATTGCCGGAATGTTCGGTCCGCAGATGGCTAACCATCTCGCAATGAAGGCGTGGTCGGCTACATATCGCGGTGCGCTCGGCACTTTCCTGTATGACACATACGGCTGGAATATCTTCAGCCTCAACTTCTCTGAGGACTATGCCAATATGTTCAAAGGTCTTAGGGTTGATAGTGGGGATAATTACGAGCAGCTTGAAAAGATATGTGCTAAATACCGCAGCCTTGGTATAGACCCGGCAACCAAGCAAGTAGTGTTCAGCAACGCCCTTAATACCGATGAGGCGATAAAGTTGCAGCGGCATGCTAAGGGCAAATGCATCCCCTCCTTTGGTATAGGCACTCATTTCACCAACGATTTCCCCGGTTTGAAACCGCGGAATATTGTCATCAAGCTGACAGAGGTGAAAATCACCGAGTCTTGGGATTTTTACAACGACACCTGCAAGCTCAGCGAGGACAAAGGCAAGCACACCGGCAAGCCCGAAGTAGTAAAAATGTTCAAGGATATTCTCCATATCTGAAAAGTACGGACATGATGCATCATGTCTGCCGGGATTTTTTGTGTAAAAAGGAGTTTGGTTTTGCTATGCAGGGATTAATATGTATTTTTGCGAATAAATTCATTTATTTAGGAAATTTATGGCAACTAAGAATATTCTTGAACTCAGTGAGCAGGAAATCGTTCGCCGCGGCAGTCTCGAAGAGCTGCGTGCGCGTGGCATAGACCCTTTTCCCGCAGCAGAATATGTGGTAACAGCCCATACCGAAGATATAAAGAAGGAGTTCTCTGATGAAGCTCCCCGCCGGCAGGTGACTATCGCCGGCAGAGTGATGAGCCGCCGAATAATGGGTAAGGCTTCGTTTCTCGAAATTCAGGACTCCGAGGGCAGGATTCAGGTGTATGTGAGCCGTGACGACATCTGTCCGGGAGAGGATAAGGAATTTTATAACACAGTCATCAAAAAACTGCTTGATATAGGCGACTTCATCGGAGTGGAAGGCTATGTGTTCCGCACCCAGATGGGTGAGATTACCGTTCATGCCGAAAAAATCACATTCCTCGGCAAGTCTCTCCGCCCGCTGCCTATTGTAAAGGTTAAGGACGGTGTGACCTACGATGCCTTTGATGACCCTGAGCTGCGCTATCGCCGCAGATATGTTGACCTCGTGGTTAATGATGGCGTGAAGGAGATATTCATGAAGCGCACAAAGGTGTATAACTCCATGCGCGAGTATTTCAACAGCGCCGGCTATATCGAGGTGGAGACTCCTATCCTTCAGTCGATTCCCGGTGGAGCTTCTGCCCGTCCATTCATCACCCACCACAATGCGCTCGATATTCCGCTATATCTCCGTATCGCCGACGAGCTTTACCTGAAGCGTCTGATTGTAGGCGGATTCGAGGGGGTTTATGAATTCTCCAAGAACTTCCGCAACGAGGGTATGGACCGCACCCACAATCCTGAGTTTACTGCCATGGAAATCTATGTGGCTTACAAGGACTACAACTGGATGATGGATTTTACCGAGCGTATGCTCGAAAAGATATGCCTTGATGTAAACGGCACCACCGAAGTTAAGGTCGGTGACAATATCATCAGCTTCAAGACACCATTCCCGCGAGTCACCATGATCGACTCTATCAAGCATTTCACCGGCATTGACATCAGCGGCATGGATGAGAAGCAACTCCGTGAAGTGTGCGGCAAACTTGGCATTGAAACCGACGAGTCTATGGGCAAAGGCAAGCTCATTGATGAGATTTTCGGTGAAAAGTGCGAGGGTAATTACATTCAGCCCACATTTATCATAGACTATCCTATTGAAATGTCGCCTCTCACCAAGCGTCACCGTAACAATCCCGAGCTGACCGAGCGCTTCGAGCTGATGGTGAACGGCAAGGAGCTTGCAAATGCATATTCCGAGCTCAACGACCCGATTGACCAGTACGAGCGCTTTGTGGAGCAGATGAAGCTCAGTGAAAAGGGTGATGATGAAGCTATGATTATTGACCACGACTTCATCCGCGCTCTTGAATATGGTATGCCTCCCACATCCGGTATGGGTATCGGCATGGACCGTCTGGTTATGCTGATGACAGGACAATCTACCATCCAGGAGGTTCTCTTCTTCCCGCAGATGCGTCCCGAAAAGACACGCAAGCGTGATAACGAGGCTGTTTTCGGCGAAGTTGGTGTGCCTGAGGATTGGGTTGCCCCGCTCCATAAACTCGGAGTGCTCACTGTTGCTCAGCTGGCAACTACCGCTTCAGCGGGAAAACTTCAGCAGGAACTCTGCGGGCTCAACAAGAAGTTTAAGCTTGAACTGGTAAATCCGACCATTGACGATGTGAAGGGCTGGATAGCTGCCGCCGCTGAAAAGTGTCCTCCTACAGAAAACGAGGCTTGAACCCACTGATTATTTTATTTGTTATAGCACCATGAATTTTCCCGGAACAGTAGCGGTGATGGGTGGCGGAAGCTGGGCAACTGCGCTTGCCAAACTTTTGCTTGACAACTGCGAGACCATTCTCTGGTACATGCGGCGTGATGACCGTATTGAATATTTCAAGAGACACCGCAGAAACCCGGCATACCTGAGCGATGTGGTATTCGATATAGAGAGAATTGAATTCTCATCGGATATAAACTATGTGTGTTCGCAGGCGGATACTCTTCTGCTCGTTATGCCCTCGCCATATTTCAAGGCTCATGTAGATAAAATCAAAGTAGATATATCTGACAAATTCGTTGTATCGGCTGTAAAAGGTATTGTGCCGGACGATAATCTGATTATCTCAACATATATGCAGAAGCGTTTCGGCGTGGATATCAAGAGAACCCTCGTTGTGAGCGGACCTTGTCATGCCGAGGAGGTTGCGCTTGGTCGTCAGAGCTATCTCACTATCGGATGTCCCGATATCTTCATAGCCGAAAAATTCGCCAACTGTTTGAGCGGCAAGGCTCTAAAAACAATTACCTCAACCGATGTAAACGGCATAGAGTACGCTGCCGTTCTCAAAAACGTTTATTCGATTGCCGCCGGAATAGTGCATGGACTGAAGAGTGGTGACAATTTTCTCGCAATGCTCGTTAGCAATGCCATCCGTGAAATGGAGCGGTTTGTTGACACAGTGTGTCCGCGTCCGCGTCAGATATGCGACTCTGTTTATCTCGGAGACCTTCTCGTAACCTCATATTCAAGGTTCAGCAGAAATCACAACTTCGGAGCGATGATAGGCAAGGGATATTCCGTCAAGGCAGCGCGCATGGAAATGGAGCAGACCGCCGAGGGATATTACGGCACCAAATGTATTCACGAGATAAACGGGCAATACGATGTGCCTATGCCGATACTTGACGGGGTGTATGACATTCTTTACCGTGGCGTCAATGCCTCAAAGGCTATCCGCGACATGGCTGATACATTCATTTGATTAATTAAAAATAATATACGGACAATGAAATCTATCGAAGTAAATGTATCGTCTGTTTATCAGACAGTAAGTACCGACACCATCAAGGCGCTCGATGCCGAGGCTGAAAAGTGTCTCGAAATTGTTGACAAAGGCACCGGAGCAGGAAATGATTTTCTCGGCTGGGTTAATCTGCCGTCAGCAACACCTCAGGCACTGCTTGATGACATTGAAGCAACAGCGGCAAAATTGCAGAAAAGCTGTGAATATGTTGTGTGCATAGGCATCGGCGGTTCTTATCTCGGCGCAAAAGCTGTAATTGAGGCACTTAGCGATTCTTTTGCTGCTTACAAGCTCTCTGCCGGTAACCCAAAAGTGATTTTCGCAGGGCAGAATATCGGTGAGGACTATATGTTTGAGCTCATGGACCTGCTCAGAGACAAGAAATTCGGTATCATCGTAATATCAAAGAGCGGCACCACAACAGAACCGGCTATCGCCTTCCGGCTCCTTAAGGATATGCTTGAAAAGCAGGTCGGTAAAGAGCAGGCTGCCGAGCGCATCGTTGCTATTACCGATGAAAAGCGTGGTGCTTTGCGTCAGCTCGCTACAGAAGAGGGTTACAAAACTTTCGTTATTGCAGACAATGTTGGCGGACGTTTCTCCGTGCTTTCACCCGTAGGGCTGCTCCCGATAGCTGTTGCCGGCTACAGCATCAAGGCACTTATGAAAGGTGCTGCCGATATGGAGGCTGTCACTGCCAAACCGGGCGAACAGAACCCCGCGCAATTATATGCCCAGACAAGAAACGCTCTTTATCGTGCAGGTAAGAAAACCGAGATACTTGCCAACTACTGCCCCAAGCTGCACTATTTCGCTGAGTGGTGGAAACAGCTATACGGCGAGAGCGAGGGTAAGGACGGCAAAGGTATATTCCCCGCATCTGTTGACCTCACTACCGACCTTCACTCCATGGGACAGTGGATTCAGGACGGCGAACGCACCATCTTTGAAACAGTGCTGACTCTTGAAAAGCAGGATCACGAGGTGATTGTACCTACCGACAATGCCAACCTGGACGGACTGAACTTCCTTGCCGGAAAGCGCATAGACCAGGTTAACAAAATGGCTGAGCTTGGCACACGCATCGCCCATATAGACGGCGGTGTGCCCAATATAGTAATCACCCTTCCCGCTCTCAGCGAGGAATATATAGGTCAGCTCATCTATTTCTTTGAAAAAGCTTGCGGCATCAGCGGTTACATGCTTGGTGTAAACCCGTTCAACCAGCCCGGAGTTGAGGCATATAAGAAAAATATGTTTGCTCTGCTTGAAAAGCCCGGCTACGAAAAAGAAACCGAAGCGATGAAAAAACGTCTGTCAGGTAATGCCTGAGTGACAATATAAAGTCTAAGATGCCCTTCTTCGGGATTTTGTCCCGCCGGAGGGCATTTTTTGTATTGAATTTATTGTACCTTTGTGCAAAGTATAATCTTCACGACAATGAAATGCCTTAGATTAGCCTCAACGGCACTTTGCGCGGCTGTGATTGCAGCAAGTGCCTTTGCGCAGCTAAATTCTCCCGATGCGGCAGGATATCTTTTGCGCGCTCGAAAAATGCTTAAGGATAATAATCCCGTAGGGTGTGTTGACCAGTTGTCTAAACTGAAATCACTGAACCCTACACCCGAGCAGATTGAAGAAGCCTCACTATTGGAGGCTCTGGCGGCTGTTAAAGAGGGGGATGACTCCTCAGTTGCCAGGCTGAAAGCATGGATTGGCACCTATCCCGCTTCGCCACTCTGCTGCGAAGCGAAGCTGACTTTGGCAAACAGCTTTTTCGACAAGCATGATTTCACAGAGGCGCTGAGCATTTATAACACTCTTGATGAAAATAGCTTCTCACCGGCTTCAGCACAGAGCCTGATATATCACAAAGCTTACTCTCTCCTTGCGCTAGGCGATCTCGACAAAGCCGCAGGATTGTTCGCAACTCTGTCGGCAAAAGGCGAATATAAGGTTGAGCGTGAATTTTATCTCGCCTATATAGCATACACTCAGGGCGATTACAAAAAAGCACTCCCGGTATTCTCAAGCGTAGCGACCGGTACAAAATTCTCCCAATACGCCAAATATTACATAGCCCAGATTGACTTTGCCGAACACCGTTTTGAAAACGCGCTCTCAAACGCTCGTGCGGTTATCGCGGCCAAGGCTGTACCGGAATACAATGCCGAGGCATGCCGAATAGCAGGTGAATCGCTGTTTAATCTCGGCAGGGAAGCTGAGGCTATTCCTTATCTCAAAAACTATGTGCGCGAGGTCGGTGAGGATATCAAACCGTCAACAGCCTATATTCTCGGTGTTAGTGAATATCACACCGGTAACTACGGAGGCGCGGCAACAATGTTCAAGAGAGTTACCGCGCAGGATGACGCTATGGGGCAGAGCGCGAACCTGTATCTGGGGCAGTGCTATGTGTCAGACGGTAATACAACCGGTGCCCTCATGGCTTTTGAAAAAGCGTTCAAACTCAATTTTGACAAAGGGGTTTCGGAGGAAGCTCTCTATAATTACGCTGTTGCTAAATCAAACGGGGGTAGATTACCGTTTGCAAATTCAGTCGCGCTGTTTGAAAATTTCCTCACAGACTATCCACAGTCAAAATATGCTCCCGAAGTGGAAAAATATATTCTTGACGGGTATATGTCGGATAACGATTTTGAAAACGTGCTGCGTGTAGCAGGCAGGATAAAGAATCCTTCAAAATCCATGTTGCTCGTAAAGCAGCGCGCGCTCTTCATGTCCGGAACCCGCGATTATTCGGCAGGCAAAATCACCGAGGCGTTGAAGCGTTTTGCCGAAGCGGCAACAATGTCGCCGAGCGATGCCTCAGTGGCACGTCAGGCACTGCTGTGGCAGGGACTCTGTTTTTACGACAACGGCAACTATGACGGTGCGGCAAACTGCTTCACACGATTTCTGAGCAAAGCGGGAGCCAATGATTCCAACTCCTTATTGGCAAGATATAACCTCGCTTACTCTCAGTTTGCAACCGATAAGTATGAGCAGGCTCTCGCTAATTTCCGAGTCGTTGCCGCCTCTAATGCCGCCATCGAGATGAAAGCGGACGCCTTGAGCCGTATAGGGGATTGCCTTTACTACAGCTCGAAGTTTGCCGAGGCGGCAGAAAGCTATGACAAAGCGTATGCTATGAATCCCGCTGCCGGCGATTACCCGATGTATCAGCAGGCAGTAATGGCGGGACTACAGAAAAAACACTCCGAAAAGATAGTCAAACTTGACCAGATGATGCGGAACTTCCCGGCATCAGCGCTTGCGCCTGCCGCTCTGCTGGAAAAGGCAGAGGCTTATTCCGCATTAGGAGATATGCCCAAAACGATTGAGGTATATAACACTCTTCTTGCTAAATTCGGCTCCACGGCATACGGCAGAAAAGGTATGCTCCAGCTGGCAATTACCTATCTGAACAAAGGTGACCGTACTTCGGCGATAGACAATTATAAAAAGGTGATCAAAACCTATCCTACCAGTGAGGAAGCTACCCTCGCTATCGATGACCTCAAGCGCATCTATGCCGAAGATGGAAATCTCCAGGCTTTTGTGCAGTTCATGTCAAACGTGCCTGACGCACCCTCCATCAACCCTTCCGAACTTGATGCTCTTGCGTTCAGCACAGCTGAGGCTGACTACATTAACGATGATAAGACAGATAACCTGACTAAATATATCAGGGATTATCCAAAGGGTATCCATGAGGCACAGGCGCTGTTCTATCTCGCGGAAGCATCATATAATAAGGCGGACTATAACAGCGCGCTTCAGTTCTCGGGCACTTTGCTGAAATCGTATCCTGATGCATCTGCCGCTGAGGATGCCATGCTTATAAAGGCAGAATCGGAAATGGCTCTCGGAAAAGGGGAGCTGGCTCTGGAAACATTCCGTGAATTGTCAGCCAAGGCAACCGGCACACGCAACCTGCATGAGGCACGCATGGGCTACATGCGCTCCGCGCTCGCTATGGGTGAGGATAATGAAGTGATTGAGGTGGCTGACGCACTTCTGTCAACATCTGCAGGCTCACAATCAAGCATCTCTGAAATAAAATACTCGAAGGCTCTCGCCCTCAGTCGCAGCGGTAATGCTGAAAAGGCACGTGAAATATGGCGCGAACTGATGGTGAATCCGGCTGAGATTTACGGTGCAAGGAGTGCTGTATCTCTCGCCGAATCGCTTGTTGCCGACGGAAAGAGCGAGGAGGCTGCGAAAGTGGCTGATGAGTTTATTAATGCGAATCCGCCACACGCATATTGGCTTGCAAGAGGTTTCATAGTGCTCAGTGATGCTCTCAGAGCGCAAGGTGAAACATTTGAAGCGGATGAGTACCTCCGCACCCTCAAGGAAAACTATCCGGGCAGCGAAGCGGATATTTTTGATATGATTGAAAAAAGACTTAAATAATCGGCGATATGAGAAAAGAAAGATTAGCGTTTTTTTCGGCAGCAATTGGTCTTGCAGTATGCGCCGGTGCCCAGTCGCTTAACAAGGAGATTAAAATAGAACGAGACATCGTGCCGGAATATCGCGATGCCGACAAATTACCCGTATCACCGGTGATATCTCTCCCTGCGGTGGCAAAATCCAATCTGAATTACAGTCTCGTTGACCGTCCTGTGGGCGTTACCCCCTCGATATTTGCTCTGCCGCTCTACCATCCGGCTACAGATATGCTGAAGGTGTATCCGGGCTACGCATCAATCGGGTTTATGCCCATGTTTAATGCATCCGCCTCAGCAGGCTACAGGTTTATCAATACTGATAAAACCCACCTTGGAGCCTGGATGCAATACAATGGAAGGATATATAATCCAAATTTGGGGAAATATGCTGCTAATCCGGATAAGAAGAGTGATGACCATAAGAATCATGCCGCTTCGCTTGGCATTAATTTAAGTCATCATACAGGAGCTGATGCCATATTGACTGCTCTCGCAGACTACTCATATTATTACTACTATGCTCCGGAGCTCCTGAATGACCGCCAGGGAGTAAATAATGTAAACGCAGATCTCTCATGGAGGAAAGATAGCGGGGAGGGTTTGTTTTACGGTATTGGCGGAGGCTTTTCCCGTTTCGCGTTCATCAATCAGAATAAATGCAGTGATAATAAAGGGCTGATCTATCTATACAGAGCACCTATACGCCAGAATAAATTCAACTTAAATGCAGAGGGCGGCTTCGCGATGTCAGCTTCATCTAAGGTGCGTATCGGAGTTGATTTTGATTATCTGCGCACACCTATGACGGTTGAGGAAGATTCCAACCGGGTGCTTAACACATGGCTTCTGCGGTTGACACCGGGTTATAGTTACAGTACAAATAATCTCTCGGTGAATCTGGGTGTCAAGGTTGATATTACCCACGGTGCCGGTAAAGCGATCCATATAGCTCCCGATGTGAAGGTGGATTACAAACCGTTAAATATGTTTGGAGTAAATATAAAAGTAGGTGGCGGAGAGGTGCAGAACACCGCTTCATCCCTCTACTTTGATATGCCGTATGTGGCTCAGATGTTTGCATACGAAAATTCGCATATTCCGCTCACTGTTGATGCCGGTCTTTCATTCGGTCCTTTCAAAGGAGCATATCTGGAAATATTCGGCGGATGGGCCAAAGCCAACGAATGGATTATGCCGCTTGGCAATGCCCAAAAAGGTATGGGACCGGTTAATATAAGCGGCTGGCACGGCGGTGTTAAGGCGGGCTACCGCTATGGTAAGAAGTTGCAGGCGCAGGTCGGTGCCGAAATGGCTTCCGGTAGCGATGATATTGCCAAAGCCTATTATATGTGGCGTGACAGGGCGAAATATGTGATAGAGGCAATCGCGTCATATTCACCTATTGAAAAACTTGACATTTCATTGAGTTATATTCTTCGCGGAAAGCGTAAGGCGGGCGAGGATGAGCTCGGTTCGGTAAATACCGCCAATCTTGGAGCCGGATACCGGATTAATGAGAATGTTTCGGTTTTTCTTGAGGGTGAGAATCTTTTCAACAAACACTTCCACTATTTAGGTGGTGTTCAATCTCAGGGTATAACCGGGCTCGCGGGAGTAACATTGAAATTCTAAAGATGTCAGAACATTTACAGACAACAGACAGGTCAGATAGCGTTGTAATCATTCCTACCTACAACGAAAAAGAGAATATCAGGGCGATATGTGAGGCGGTTATCGCACTGCCGCAAAGATTCGATATACTTGTGATTGACGACGGTTCTCCGGACGGCACCGCTGATATTGTACGAGAGCTCCGGAAAGAAAATCCGGGGAGAATACACCTCACCGAGCGTGAGGGTAAGCAGGGACTCGGCACCGCATACATAGCAGGTTTCAAGGAGTCACTCGCTTTGGGTTATGAGTATATTTTTGAGATGGATGCTGACTTTTCGCATAATCCGGCTGATCTGATACCGCTGCGCAATGCCTGTGCTGTGGATGGAGCCGATATGTCGATCGGGTCACGGTATGTAACCGGAGTCAATGTGGTGAACTGGCCTATGGGAAGGGTACTGATGTCGTACTATGCTTCGGCTTATGTGCGTATAGTCACCGGATTGCCTGTGAGAGACACAACTGCAGGCTTTGTGTGCTACACCCGCAGGGTGCTTGAGGCTCTGCCGCTTGACAATATTCGGTTCAAGGGCTATGCTTTCCAGATTGAGATGAAATTCACCGCATTCAAATATGGATTCAAAATAAAGGAGGTGCCAATTATTTTTGTTAATCGTGTTCTCGGCGAGAGCAAGATGAACAGCAGCATTTTCAGTGAGGCGGTGTTCGGAGTTATGAGACTGAAACTTTCCAGTCTTTTTAAGAAATATCCCGATTATGGAAAAAGAGACTAAGAAAACAGTAATTTATAATGCCAGAATAGCCAACGAGGGGAAGGTTCAGGCAGGCTATATCGTCATCGATGGTGAATTTATTCTTGAGGTGGGTAGCGGTGATGTGCCCGATTCTCTTCTCACCGATGAGAACGCACTTATTGATGCTGACGGCAGACTTGTAATGCCGGGAGTGATAGACGAGCACGTGCATTTCCGTGATCCGGGGCTCACCCACAAGGCTGACATGATGACCGAGAGCAGGGCTGCGGTTGCCGGAGGAGTCACATCTTTCATAGATATGCCCAATACAGTTCCCGCAACAACTACTGTGGCTGCCGTGGAGAGCAAGATGGCGCGCGCTGCAGAAGTGTCCTGTGCCAATTATGCTTTTTTTATAGGTGCCACTAACAGTAATATTGACGAGCTTCTTGCCGCCGATTATTCAAAAGTTGCCGGAGTCAAACTGTTTCTCGGCTCCTCCACAGGCAATATGCTGGTTGACAGTGAATCCACCGTGTCCCGTATATTCTCAGAGGTGCCGGCGCTCATTGCCGTGCATGCCGAAGATGAATCGATTATAAGTGCTAACAAAAAGCTTGTAACAGAGAAATTCGGAGAGGATGCACCGATAGAGCTGCATCCCTTGATAAGAAGCCGGGAAGCTTGTGTGGAAGCAACCCGCAGAGCGGTTGAAGGAGCGAAAAAGTATAATGCGAGGCTTCATGTTCTTCATATCTCGACCGAGGAGGAGCTTGCATTCTTCACCCCGGGATCTATTGAAGATAAAAGGATAACAGCGGAAACGTGTCCGCAATACCTTATATTCACAAATGCCCAGTATCAGGGCTATGGCAGCGGAATCAAATGTAATCCCGCAATAAAGATGCCGGAGGATAGGGATGCTTTGCGCAAGGCTGTTGCCGATGGCACGATAGATGTGATAGCAACCGATCATGCTCCTCATCTGCCGGAAGAAAAAGCGGGGGGCTCACTGAAGGCTGTTTCAGGAATGCCGATGATTCAGTTCTCGCTGCCGGTCATGCTATCGCTTGCCGCTGAAGGGATTTTCACGATAGAAAAAGTTGTTGAAACAATGTGTCACAATCCGGCTAAATTATATGGAATAGACCGTAGGGGATTCCTGCGCCCGGGCTACTATGCTGACATAGCACTTGTTGACGATCAGTGTGAGGCATACACTGTTACTTCGGAAATGGTTCTAAGCAAATGCGGCTGGACTCCTTTGGAGGGTGCGCCTCTTAGCGCCAGGGTTGATATGACATGGGTCAACGGAGAGATCGTATGGCGCTATGGAGTGCTCTTCGGATGCGTACATGGCAAGCCTCTTAAATTTTTGAGGTGAAATTCAGCATGGAAATTTAGTAAATATTCAATATCTTTGCCGTGACGCATAATAGCGGTATAAAAAGATAATACCAGAAAACAAACAAATATAGATAGTAATGTTAGAAGAGACAAATGTCAAGACACTGGAGAAGGTAGTGGTACGCTTCTCCGGTGATTCCGGTGACGGGATGCAGCTTGCCGGTAATATATTCACCAATGTATCGGCAGGTATAGGCAATCAGGTATCAACATTCCCGGATTATCCGGCAGAAATCAGAGCTCCGCAGGGCAGCCTCGGTGGCGTGAGCGGATTCCAGGTAAGCGTAGGTACAAAAGTTCATACTCCGGGTGACTATTGTGATGTTCTCGTTGCAATGAACCCGGCGGCTCTAAAGCAGAATTACCATCATGTTAAGCAAGGTGGTGTAATAATAGTAGATATCGATTCCTTCAAGGAGGCGGATTTGCGTAAAGCACTGTTTGCTACAAATGAACCGTTTAAGGAACTGGACATTAAAGCTCAGATTGTAGAGGTGCCCATCACATCCCTTACTAAGGAAGCCCTTGCTGACAGTGGTCTTGACAACAAGAGCATTCTCAAGTGCAGAAATATCTTCGCACTTGGACTCGTGTGCTGGCTTTTTGACCGTCCTCTCGAAAGCGCATTGCACTTCCTCCGCAAGAAATTTGCCAAGAAACCCGCTATATATGAGGCTAACTCAAAGGTTATAAATGCCGGTTACAATTACGGTGCCAACATTCATGCCGCTGTTTCAACATACCGCATCGAGAGCGACCCCGCCAAGCCCGGTGTTTATACTGACATCAACGGTAATACAGCTACTGCATGGGGTCTCATTATGGCATCTGAAAAGAGCGGACGCCCGCTATTTCTCGGCAGCTATCCCATTACTCCGGCAACAGATATTCTTCATGAACTCGCCAAGCGCAAGGATTTGGGCGTGAAGGCACTGCAGATGGAGGATGAGATTGCAGGAGTTTGCTCGGCTATCGGTGCCTCATTTGCCGGAAATCTTGCCGTGACCTCAACCTCCGGTCCCGGTCTTGCTCTTAAGAGCGAAGGTATAGGTTTGGCAGTGATTGCAGAGCTGCCGTTGGTGGTGATTGATGTTCAGCGCGGTGGTCCCTCAACCGGTCTGCCAACAAAAACCGAACAGACCGACCTCATGCAGGCTCTGTACGGTCGTAACGGCGAAAGCCCGGTTGCAGTAGTTGCTCCCGCAACTCCCACCGACTGTTTTACCATGGCGTTTGAGGCTTCAAGAATAGCCATAGAGCACATGACTCCGGTGATTCTGCTCACCGATGCTTTCATTGGCAACGGTTCTTCCGCATGGAGAATACCTGATTCCGATGAATATCCTGAAATCAAGCCCCCATATATTTCAGCCGATAAAGCGTCTGAAATTTCATGGCGTCCATACACACGCGATGAAAAGACAAAAGTGCGCTATTGGGCAATTCCCGGCACTGAGGGACTGACACACCGTCTCGGAGGTCTTGAAAAAGATTATGAGACAGGAGCTATTTCCACCGATCCTGTCAACCATGAGCGTATGGTATATACCAGACGTGAAAAGATTGCACGTATAGCTGATGATATACCCCAGCTTGAAGTGCTCGGTGATGAAGATGCTGACACTCTTCTGCTCGGTTGGGGCGGAACTTACGGACATCTGCGCACTGCCGCACAGGATTTGTGCAAGGCGGGACGCAAACTTGCGTTTACTCACTTCCGCTACATCAACCCTCTGCCGTCTAACACAGGCGAAGTGCTGCGTAAATATAAGAAGGTGATTGTTGCCGAACTCAATACCGGACAGTTCGCCGATTATCTTCAGGCAAAATATCCGGATGTGCGCATAGAGCGTATAAACAAGGTTCAGGGTCAGCCTTTCCTTGTAGAGGAAGTAATAGAAGGTGTCACACGAATAATGGATGAAAAATAATGGAAAACAACGAATATACCCCCGCTAACTATAAAAGCGATCAGCCGGTGCGCTGGTGTCCCGGTTGCGGCGACCACGCAATTCTCAATTCTCTCCACAAGGCTATGGCTGCAGTGGGAGTTCCACCTCATAAAACCGCAGTGATATCCGGTATCGGATGTTCGTCACGTCTGCCGTACTACATGAATACATACGGCTTTCATACAATCCACGGCCGTGCGGCGGCAATAGCTACCGGATTCAAAGTGGCTAATCCTGAAATGACCGTATGGCAGATTTCGGGTGACGGTGACGGTCTTGCTATCGGCGGTAATCACTTCATTCATGCGGTGAGAAGAAACATCGATATAAACATGCTGCTCTTCAACAATAAGATATACGGTCTCACAAAGGGTCAGTATTCTCCTACAAGCGCACGTGGATTCGTATCAAAGTCTTCACCTTACGGCACCGTGGAGGATCCATTTATTCCTGCTGAGCTGGTGTTTGGAGCCCGTGGCAATTTCTTTGCCCGCAGCATTGATGTAGAGCTTCAGATTTCTCAGGAGGTTCTTACAGCCGCAGCCAAGCATAAAGGCACATCTGTTGTGGAGATTCTCCAGAACTGCGTTATCTATAATAACGGTATTCACAACTTCATCACTGACCGTGAGCATCGCGCTGAGCGTACCATCCACCTTGTTGACGGTGAAAAAATGCTCTTCGGCAAGGATAACGAGCGTGGTCTTGTGCAGGACGGCTTCCTGCTGAAGGCTGTGGAGATTGGTAAGGACGGATACACTATTGATGATGTGCTTGTGCATGATTCTCACACCAAGAGCAACTTCCTGCATCAGCAGCTCGCCATGATGGATGGCACCGACTTACCGCTTGCAATCGGTATTATACGGGATGTTGAGTCACTTACCTATAACGATGAACTGGAACAGCAGGTTGCGTCAGTTAAGTCTGCCAAGGGATTTGACAGCCTTCGCAGTATGATACTCGCAGGTGAAACATGGGAGGTTAAATAACAGTTGCGTCAAACAAAGCACTGATATCAGGTGTTTTATCAAAAAAACATAATGTAAATTACCGAATATGAGAATAAAACTGATTATTCCTGCGGCACTTGCGGCAGTTGTTATGGCTACCGGTTGTACAAGTAACAAGAAGTTTGCTGAACTTCAGGGTAAATATGATGCCCTTGCCAAGGACTATCATAATTCCCAGGTTGAACTCGCCAAATCTCAGGAGCGAGCAAACAGTCTTGACGCTCTTCTTGCAGAGGCGAGGAAGAACAATGACCAGCTTAAACGCCAGTATGATTCTATGCAGGGTTCGCTCAACCAGAGTCTTCTGCAGAACCAGCAGGGAAGCATCAATATATCCAAACTCGTGGATGAGATAAATGCTTCCAACCAGTATATCAAGCAGCTTGTACAGGCTAAGAGCAAGAGTGATTCCCTCAATATGGTGCTTACCAACAATCTCACACGGTCTCTCACCCGCGACGAACTTAAGGAGGTTGATGTGAAGGTGCTTAAAGGAGTTGTTTATATATCTCTTGCGGACAATATGCTCTTTAAGTCAGGTAGCTATGAAGTGAATTCAAGAGCTATGGAGACTCTAAGCAAGATTGCCAAAATAATCAAGGATTATGGTGATTACGATGTGCTTGTCGAGGGCAATACTGACAATGTGCCTATCAGCCGTACTAATATCCGTAACAATTGGGACTTGAGCGCGCTGCGTGCATCTTCAATTGTTCAGGTGCTCCAAAGGGATTTCGGTGTTAATCCGCAGCGCCTGTCGGCTGCCGGAAGGGGTGAATTCAATCCTATTTCCGACAACGGATCCGAGCTCGGCCGACAGAGAAACCGTCGCACCGAGATTATCATAACACCTAAACTGGATCAATTCCTAGAGCTGATAGATAAGGCTCCCGAAACAAAGGAGAAACGCTGAGAAAGCCTCATAAACTATAACCATCCGGCTCCGAAGTCAATAAAAATAAAGATTTCGGAGCCGGATGTGTTTTTGTGAAAATAATAAGTATTAACTTTGCGCTAATAAGTGACTTATTTTTGATTATGGATTTATTTGAAAAAATCAGCGCGGATATCAAGGCGGCTATGCTTGCCAAAGATAAGGTGCGCCTGGAAACCCTCAGAGGTATAAAAAAAGAATTTCTTGAGGCAAAAACAGCCAAAGGTGCTGACGGTGAGCTGTCGGACGACACCGCTGTGAAGATTATGAGCAAAATGGTCAAGCAGCGTCGCGAGACCTCCGAGATATATAAATCACAGAACCGCCCTGAACTTGCTGAAAATGAGCTCGCAGAGGCAGCCGTTATTGAAGAGTATCTGCCTAAACAGCTTACTGAGGCTGAACTTGAGGATGCTCTTAAAGCCATAATTGCTCAGACCGGTGCCACTTCTGCAAAAGAGATGGGTAAGGTGATGGGCGTTGCTTCAAAGGCACTTGCCGGTAAGGCTGATGGCAGAGCCATTTCAGCCAAAGTTAAAGAATTACTCTCATAATAGCTATTTATATGCTTACGCTACAACAGATTAAAGAAAATCCACAGAGAGTGGTGGAGCGTCTTGCCATCAAAGGATTTGATGGTGCCGAAGCAATCAACACCATAATTACTCTTGATGATAACCGCCGTGCTCTTCAGCTGAGCAACGATACCAAAGCTGCTGAACTCAACAAAATGGCTGCCCGTATAGGCGGATTAATGAAGGAGGGTAAGAAAGATGAGGCTGAGCAGGTTAAGGCAGAAGTAGCCGCTCTGAAGACAGAGCAGAAGGAAACAGCTGAAAAGCTTGCTGCTGCTGAGGAGGAGATAAGAAACATTCTGCTGACGATTCCTAATCTGCCCTGTGACGCTGTGCCGGAAGGTAAAACAGCAGAAGACAATGTGGTGGAGAAAACCGGTGGAAATATGCCGGACCTGGGCGAAGATGCGCTCCCGCATTGGGATCTCGCAAAAAAGTATAACCTCATTGACTTTGACCTCGGAGTAAAAATCACCGGTGCGGGATTCCCCGTATATATCGGAAAGGGTGCCAGACTTCAGCGCGCTCTCATTGATTTCTTCCTTGATGAGGCTGTAAAAGCAGGTTACACTGAAATTCAGCCTCCTTATGTGGTTAATGAAGCTTCGGGCTACGGTACAGGTCAGCTCCCTGATAAGGAGGGTCAGATGTACTATGTAAATGAGGATAATCTTTACCTTATTCCGACAGCTGAGGTTCCTGTCACCAACCTTTACCGCGATGTTATTCTCACTGATGATAAGCTGCCCGTGAAAAACTGCGCTTACAGCGCATGTTTCCGTCGTGAGGCAGGCAGTTACGGCAAGGATGTGCGCGGACTGAACCGCCTGCATCAGTTTGACAAGGTTGAGATTGTGCGTATTGAAAAGCCTGAGAACTCTTACGCTGCCCTTGAGGAGATGAAGGATCATGTTCAGGGTCTGCTTGACAAACTGGGTCTTCCCTGGCACATTCTGCGCCTTTGTGGTGGCGATATGAGCTTTACTTCGGCAATCACTTTCGACTTTGAGGTGTTTTCAGCCGCTCAGAAGCGTTGGCTTGAGGTAAGCTCTGTGTCAAACTTCGAGACATATCAGGCAAACCGTCTGAAGTGCCGCTACCGTGATGCCGACAAAAAGACCCGTCTCTGCCACACTCTTAACGGATCGGCACTCGCACTTCCGCGAATCATGGCTGCTCTTCTTGAAAATAATCAGACACCGAAAGGCATAGTAGTGCCTGAGTGTCTTCGTAAATACACCGGATTTGAAATTATTGACTGATAGTCGTAATGGATAAGAAAACTATTTGGGACCTCGGCCGTGATACGGTCGAGGTTTTTCGCGCCAAGCCGAAGATGCCGCTGGTGGTTGTTCTTGATAATGTGCGGTCTCTCAACAATATAGGGTCAATTTTCCGTACTTCGGATGCTTTTCTTGTAGAGCGGATAATGCTTTGTGGCATAACAGCTTGTCCGCCGTCACCAGAGATTCACAAAACCGCTCTCGGTGCGGAGGAATCGGTTAGCTGGGAATACTATGAGTCAACGGATAAGGGTCTGGAGGCTTTGCATGATGCGGGTTATGTGGTTTGTGTGCTGGAGCAGGTGAAGGGTAGCATTGAATTGCAGGATTTTGTGGTTGAGCCGGATAAGAAGTATGCGCTTGTGGCAGGACACGAGGTGCATGGAGTGAGTCAGTCGGCTGTGGATAGCGCGGATTACTGCATAGAAATACCACAATTCGGCACCAAGCACTCGCTTAATGTGTCTGTATCAGTGGCTTTAGGCATCTGGCACTTTTTCACCGGCAAGTAGTTTCTTTGCCGCCTCTGCATCAAGCTTGAGCTGTGCCTGAAGCTTCTCTATACCGTAAAACTTCTTTTCCTCGCGTATAGGGGCAATGAATTCCAGTGTAATCTGCTGATTGTAAAGGTTTCCGTCAAAGTCAAATAGATGCGCTTCAAGGGTAAGGGCAGGAGTTTCGGTGCTGTCAACGGTGGGTCGATAGCCGATGTTCAGCATGGCTTTAACTTTTGTATTGTCCGGTAGAATTGCGTTGACGGCATAGACCCCGGTTTTTGGAATAAGAAGTCTTTGATTTTCAGGCGATAAATTGGCGGTTGGGAATCCTATTTTGCGTCCTAATTTCTTGCCGTGAACCACTGTGCCGCTTATAC
>JAIDQW010000524.1 GCA_029062075.1 Paramuribaculum sp. | reverse complement strand
GTCATACACATTATTTATTTTCATAACAAAGCAACCACACAAAGTACTGATGGATACAAATTTTTCAAATGAACTCAAACAGGTTCTTGCTGAAAGCACCCGGCAGGCTGTACGCCATAACGGTAACATTATTCAGCCTGAACACATGCTCATGTCACTCCTCAGCAATGTTGACGGCAAAAGCTTCAAACTCGTTGAGAGAGCTGCTAACGGGACTTCAGCCTACGAGCTTCAGCAAAATCTTGACAAATATCTCTATGAGGCAGCGCTGGAAAAAGAAGCGGTCTCTAATGATGGAAATGTTAGAGTAAGCGACCTGTCCAACAGACTGATCAAACTGAGCGTACTCGAAGCGAGAATGCTCCGGAGCGACCTCGTTGACTCAGAGCATCTTTTGCTTGCACTGTTTCACAATCCAGAAATTATTGATTTACCATTTATGGCTGAATTTGCTAAAGCAGGTGTAACTTACGATTCGCTTTTCCGGCTCCTTAACAATGTTGCCGATACCCCCAGAATGGGTGCCGCATTCGGTGATGATGAAGATGAGGAGGAGGAACTCCCGTTTGATTCTGACAAAAACAAACAGTCGGCCAACCCGACAACCGGAAGTAAACGTGGAGGTGACACCCCTGTTCTTGATAAGTTTGGCATTGACATGACCAAAGCTGCCGAGGAAAACCGTCTTGACCCGGTTGTTGGCAGAGAGACTGAGATTGAACGACTTGCTCAAATTCTGAGCAGACGCAAAAAGAACAACCCTGTGCTTATCGGTGAACCCGGTGTGGGTAAATCTGCAATAGTTGAAGGACTCGCGCTTAGAATCGTGCAGCGTAAAGTTTCAAGAGTTTTATTTGACAAAAGAGTTGTTTCGCTTGACATGGCATCTCTGGTCGCCGGAACTAAATACCGGGGTCAGTTTGAAGAGCGAATCAAGGCGATTCTTAACGAACTGTCAAAAAACAAAGACGTAATTCTTTTCATTGATGAACTTCACACCATTGTGGGAGCAGGAAACAGTGCAGGTTCTATGGATGCCGCAAATATGCTTAAGCCTGCCCTTGCAAGAGGTGAAATTCAGTGCATTGGCGCAACAACACTTGATGAATACAGAAAAAACATTGAGAAAGACGGTGCGCTTGAACGCCGCTTCCAGAAAGTAATGGTGGAGCAGACATCACCGGAAGAGACTCTAAGCATACTCCATAATATTAAGGAGAAGTATGAGTCTCACCATAACGTTAATTACACGGAGGATGCGCTAAAAGCTTGTGTCAGCCTGACTGAGAGATATATGACCGATAGGAATTTCCCTGACAAGGCTATTGACGCACTTGATGAAGCAGGTTCAAGAGCTCACATTTCCAATATTACCGTACCTAAAGAGATTGAAGAACTTGAAAAGTCTATTGAAGAAACAGGACAAAACAAGCTTCAGGCCGCCCAGGCTCAGAATTTTGAAAGTGCGGCAGCATTCCGAGATAAGGAACAACAACTCCGCAGGGAACTTGACGAGGCTAAGAAAAATTGGGAGCAACAGCTTTCTGCTAACCGCGTTACTGTAGATGAAGAAAAAGTTGCTGAGGTTGTTGCCATGATGACCGGAGTACCGGTTCAGCGAATCGCGGAGGCGGAAGGGAAGAGGCTAAAGGAAATGACTCCCACCCTTAAGAACAGCATTATTGGTCAAGACGCTGCTATTGAAAAAATCGTCAAGGCTATACAACGCAACAGAATAGGACTTAAAGACCCCAATAAACCGATTGGCACATTTATGTTCCTCGGTCCAACCGGAGTCGGCAAGACTCACCTTGCAAAAAAACTTGCCGAATATCTTTTTGACTCTGCAGATACTCTTATCAGAGTAGATATGAGTGAATATATGGAGAAATTCACCGTCAGCCGATTGGTTGGAGCTCCTCCCGGATATGTTGGCTACGAGGAAGGTGGACAGCTTACTGAAAAAGTACGCCGTCGCCCCTACTCTGTGGTGCTCCTTGATGAAATTGAGAAAGCGCATCCGGATGTGTTCAATCTACTTCTGCAGGTAATGGACGAGGGCAGACTCACCGATAGCCTCGGCAGAAAAGTTGATTTCAAGAACACCATTATTATAATGACATCCAATATCGGCACCCGACAGCTAAAGGACTTCGGTTCCGGCGTTGGATTTACAACCCGAACCATTGACAAGGAATTTACTCACGGAGTACTCCAGAAAGCTCTAAACAAAGCTTTTTCACCTGAATTTCTTAACCGAATTGACGATATTATCATGTTCGATCAGCTTGAAAAAGACTCAATTTTCAAGATTATTGACATTGAACTCGCCGGTTTCTACAAACGAATTGACTCGCTCGGATACTCACTCACCATAAGCGATGCTGCTAAAGATTTCATTGCTGAGAGAGGATACGATATTC
>JAIDQW010000523.1 GCA_029062075.1 Paramuribaculum sp. | reverse complement strand
CACGTTATGAAAGGACACCCCGTGCTCCTCAACCGTGCCCCGACACTTCACCGTCTCGGTATCCAGGCTTTCCAGCCCAAGATGATCGAAGGTAAGGCTATCCAGCTCCACCCCCTCGCTTGTACTGCGTTCAACGCTGACTTCGACGGTGACCAGATGGCTGTGCACCTCCCGCTCGGCAACGAAGCTATTCTCGAAGCGCAGATGCTTATGCTCGGCGCACACAATATCCTGAACCCCGCAAACGGAGCACCTATCACTGTCCCCTCTCAGGACATGGTACTCGGTCTTTACTATATCACCAAGCTCCGCAAAGGCGACAAGGGAGAAGGACTCAAATTTTACGGACCTGAAGAAGCCGAAATCGCTTACAACGAAGGCAAGGTTACACTCCACGCTCCTGTATCGGTTGTTGTTGATGACATTGACGAAAACGGAAATCCCGTACAGCGTCTCATCGAAAACACATCTGTCGGCAGAGTACTTGTAAACCAGTTCGTGCCCAAGGAAATCGGCTACGTCAACGAAATTCTTTCTAAGAAATCACTCCGTACTATCATCAGCAAGGTAATTAAAAAATGCGGTATCCCACGTTCCGCACAGTTCCTTGACGATATCAAGAACCTCGGATACCGTATGGCATTCAAGGGCGGATTGTCATTCAACCTCGGCGACGTGATTATTCCCGCTGAGAAGGAGCAGTACGTTGCAGAAGGCTACGAGCAGGTGCAGGAAGTGATGAACAACTACTCTATGGGCTTCATCACCAACACCGAGCGTTACAACCAGATTATCGACATCTGGACGCACGTCAACTCACGCCTTGCCGACACCCTCATGAAGCAGATCTCTTCTGACCAGCAGGGATTCAACCCCGTTTACATGATGCTTGATTCAGGTGCCCGTGGTTCAAGAGACCAGATCCGTCAGCTTTCAGGCATGCGTGGTCTTATGGCTAAACCCCAGAAGAGCGGTGCTGAAGGCGGTCAGATTATTGAAAACCCGATTCTTGCGAACTTTAAGGAAGGTCTTTCAGTGCTTGAGTACTTTATCTCTACTCACGGTGCGCGTAAAGGTCTTGCCGACACCGCGCTCAAAACAGCCGACGCAGGTTACCTCACCCGTCGTCTTGTCGATGTGGCACACGACGTTATCATCCACGAAGAGGACTGTGGAACACTCCGCGGACTCGTTTGCACCGAAATCAAGAACAACGACGAAGTTGTTGCTTCCCTCGGCGAGAGAATCCTCGGCCGCGTCAGCGTGCACGATATCGTTGACCCGATTACCGGTGAAATTATTGTTGCAGCCGGCGAAGAAATCAACGACGCCGCTGCAGACCGTATCAACGAATCACCCATTGAATCGGTTGAAATCCGCTCGGTGCTCACCTGCGAATCCAAGAAAGGTGTCTGCGCCAAGTGCTACGGACGTAACCTCGCCAACAACCGCCTTGTCCAGAAAGGTGAAGCTGTCGGTGTCATTGCAGCACAGTCTATCGGTGAGCCCGGTACTCAGCTCACACTCCGTACATTCCACGTCGGTGGTGTAGCCAGCAACATCGCTGCCGTTTCATCAGTGACTTCGCGCTACGACGGTATTCTCGAAATTGACGAGCTCAGAACAGTTACCACCGACGAAAAAGACGCCAACGGTCGTCCCGTTGAAGTGGTTATCGGTCGTCTCGCCGAAATGAGAATTATCGATCCCAATACTAAGATGATGCTAACAAACGCAAACATCCCTTACGGTTCTAAACTCTATTTCGACAATGGAGCAAAGGTCAAGAAAGGAGATGTCATTTGTGAATGGGACCCCTTCAATGCCGTTATCGTCAGCGATGCAGGTGGTAAGGTTCAGTACGAGAATCTCGCTGAAAACATCACCTACCGCGTTGACTCCGCCGAGCAGACAGGACTCCGTGAAAAAGTCATCATCGAATCCAAGGAGCGCGGAAAAGTGCCCGAAGCCAACATCCTTGACGAAAACGGTCAGATTGTCAAGACATACTCACTCCCTGTGGGTGCTCACCTTATGGTTGACGAAGGCGCTGTACTCAAACCCGGTGAAATCTTCGTCAAGATTCCGCGTGCAACAGGTAGCGCCGGTGACATCACCGGTGGTCTGCCCCGTGTTACCGAGCTCTTTGAGGCACGCAACCCCTCTAACCCGGCTATCGTTTCTGAAATCGACGGTGAGGTTAACTTCGGAAAGGTTAAGCGTGGCAACCGCGAAATCACCGTCACATCACGTCTCGGTGAGGTCAAGAAATACCTCGTGCCCCTCTCCAAGCAGATTCTCGTTCAGGAAAATGACTATGTGAGAGCAGGTACACCGCTTTCCGACGGTGCTGTTACTCCCGCCGACATTCTCAACATCATGGGTCCCACTGCAGTGCAGGAATACATTGTCAATGAGGTTCAGGACGTTTACCGCATGCAGGGTGTGAAAATCAACGACAAGCACTTCGAGGTTATCGTGCGCCAGATGATGCGCAAGGTCAACATCCTTGATCCGGGT
>JAIDQW010000522.1 GCA_029062075.1 Paramuribaculum sp. | reverse complement strand
CACAGATACGATTGTAAACACCATACCTTCGCTTCCGCTTTTGAGAGCTTCAGTCAAGTTCATTCCGAAGCCTAATCCAACAACAGACACCTGAAGAAGGTACTTGGATGTCTTTTTATTGAATTTCGGATAGGGACATTCAAAGACAAAAGCATAAATCAAACCGATAAAAAGTGCAACTGCGGGAGTAACATATTGTCTCAGTCCCAACTTGTCATAGGGGAAAAGACAAAGAACAATCAGAAGAATATAAACTATTTTAGAAGCAGAACGCATCTTCTGAGTAAAATTATCTTTCATAAAACAATGTGTTTGATATAATTTCAGTCATTCCAAATCTGCCATGCTGCAAATGCTTGTAATAGAAGCATTTCAAGTCCATTTTTTGTCTCTGCACCGTTTTCCGCCGCTTTACGCATAAATAATGTGATATCCGGATTATATAGCAAGTCGTAGCATAGATGCTCGGGAGTGAGACTATGATAGGGTATATCAGGGCACTCATCAATATGCGGGTACATTCCAAGTGGAGTGGTATTGACTATAACTTTGTACTCAGCTATTATTTCAGGAGTGAGTTGAGAGTAAGTGAGTCCATTAACACGTTCAGTGCGTGACACAAATTTTGTTTTCACACCGAGATTTTGAAGACCACAGTTTACTGCTTTGGCTGCTCCTCCGGTTCCTAAGATAAGGGCCTTTTTGCGTGTCTCATTTAGAAGAGGTGCAATCGAGTCAGTGAATCCTATAACGTCAGAATTATAACCCTTGAATTTCAAGGAGGCCCCACTGCCTGAAAACTTTATAACATTGACCGCACCGATTTTTGCGGCATTCTCATCCATTTCATCCATGTAAGGAATCACTTGCTCCTTGTAAGGGATGGTAACATTCAATCCTCTCAGGTTCGGATATTGAGCTACAACTTCCATCAACTCTCCGATATCCTCAATTTCAAAATTCATATACCTGGCATCTATACCCTCCGATTCAAACTTTTTGTTGAAAAAATCCGGAGAAAAAGAATGTCCTAAAGGGAAACCAATGAGTCCGTAGAGTCGTTCCGGCTGTTTGAGCATAAAAATTCATTTAGTGACTCGCAAAAGTAATAAAATGAGTGCAAAGAGTGAGAAATTGCGCAAAAAAAATAAAGAAATAATATAACTTTGTCATAAATAAGCACATTTTATGCAAGAGCTAAGCGATTTATTTACTTGTTTAACCGGTGAAAAACCGGAATCTATTATTCCAATAGCCGGTGCCGGGTCTGAACGCCGATATTTCTTTTTGACCGGCAGTTCTCTCTGTTGTGTCGGTACGGCAGGAGTGTCTGAACCGGAAAACAAGGCGTTTATTTATATGTCACGCGAATTTGCAAAGATGGGTTTGCCGGTGCCGGAAGTACTCGCTGTGAGTGAAGATAATATGACTTATCTGCAATCCTATGCCGGTTCTGTTTCGCTATTTGATTTTCTTGAAGAGTGCAGAATATCTGGAGAATACACACCTGCTCATATTGCCATACTTGAGAATGTGATGACCAAGCTTGCTCAATTTCATACAGCCGGTTTCTCAGGTTTTGATTTCACGAAGTGCTATCCCACAGCGGAGATGAACCGACGCGCAATTGTATGGGACCTCAATTATTTCAAATATTCATTTCTTAAAACGGCTGGAATAGAATTTGATGAGGATCTTCTTGAAAATGATTTTGAGAGATTTGTCAATATGATTGAATCATGTGGAAGGGATTCTATTATTTTGCGTGATTGTCAGAGCAGAAACGTTATGCTCAAAAATGGACTCCACCCGGTTTTTATTGATTTTCAGGGAGCTCGTAAGGGGTGCGGGTTATATGATGTTGTTTCGTTTCTCTGGCAGGCTCGTGCGGCTTTTCCTGCCGATTTGAAAAAACATCTTTTTAATCATTATTTAGCCTCGGTTCCAGTTCTTGCATCCTCTAAATCCAAGCTCACTTCTCAGTTGCCTCTGTTCATACTGCTGCGCACCCTTCAGGTACTCGGGGCGTATGGCTTTTTAGGGTTGGTAAAGAAAAAAGAGCATTTCATAAAAAGCATTCCGGCAGCTCTGGACAATCTCAGAGAACTCCTGAACAGTGGTTTCCCGGACTTGCCTCATCTGCGCCTGGTTGTGGAGAAAATGGTATCAAGCAAGTCTTTCTATAAAATTGAACCTCAGCCAGGTCAGCTTATTGTAACCGTTGGAAGCTTTTCATATAAGATGGGACTGCCGGAAGATAAAAGTGGCAATGGCGGTGGATTTGTTTTTGACTGCAGGGCGCTTCATAACCCCGGAAGATATGACGAATATAAGCAACTGACCGGTAGAGATGAACCGGTCATAAGATTTCTTGAAGAAAGGGGAGAGGTGAAGGACTTTCTCTCAGCGGCATGGAGTATGGTTGATTATTCAATCGAACGCTATATGGCTCGTGGATTCACCTCACTGAATGTGTTCTTCGGTTGTACCGGTGGAAGACATCGTTCGGTATATTGCGCTGAGCGTACCGCTTCACATATAAAAGAGCGTTTCGGCATAGAGGTGCATCTGATTCACCGCGAAAGAAAAATAAGCGAAACTATTTAGAAAAAGATAATGAAAGCCATGATTTTTGCCGCAGGACTCGGCACACGATTAAAACCCTTTACTGATTCTATGCCAAAAGCTCTTGTTGAGGTAGGGGGGATGCCCATGCTCGGTAGGGTGATAGAGAATCTCATTGATATAGGTGTAGGGGAGTTTGTAATAAATGTGCATCATTTTGCTGAAAAAATAAAAGAATATCTTTCCTCAAATGATAATTTCGGAGTGCAGATACATATAAGTGACGAATCAGATACTCTTCTGGACACCGGTGGTGGAATTCTTGCGGCGCAAGAGTGGTTTGAAGGTGACGAGCCGTTTATTGTGCACAACGCCGATATTCTTACCGATTTTCATATAGAAAAAATGGTTGACGCCCACAAGCATTCAAAAGCTGATGTGACGTTGCTTGCACAGCAACGCGGGAGTAGCCGCACTTTTCTATATGATTCTGACAATCGGCTTCGTGGTTGGAAGAATCTGAATTCCGGAACAACAATTCCTGAAAACTTAGAAACTACAAACTTAACACCTCTTGCTTTCGGGGGAATTTCGGTGGTGAGTCCTACGATATTACCACACCTGCGTATATATGCCGCAGAACATGGACCGGTTTTTTCGACCACTCCATTTTATGCAGCAAATGCGGCACACCTAAATATAAGGGGATATGTACAGAGTGAAGATTACCGTTGGTTTGATATAGGTAAGCCTGAGAATTTGCTAAAGGCATCAGAGTCTTTTGTTTAATAATTGCAGGAATTAAAAAAATATATATATTTGGTGGCATATTCATGAATTCAAAATAACTATGTTATTACGGACTACAATCACGTCATTACTGGTGTCTGTCGCTTTACCTTTCTGCGTTTCTGCTACCGGAAAGAATGATGCTGTGCTGAAAGTGTCAGTCAAGAATCTTGGAGGAAGAGAGTTGAGCTATTTCCGTTCATATAACGGTGTTTATGTAAATGAGAGTAATCCTGTCGTTATGGATTCTGACAGTACCTTTACAATATCTCTCCCTACAGACGGAGTTGAATTTATCTCTCTAAAGGCACAAGATCCTGCGAAAAAATTACCGGTTCTTTCTCAAACTATGTTTCTTATGCCCGGTATCTCAGAACTGGTGATTGATCCTATGGCTAAAGAAGTGTTTCAGATTAATTCCGGAGCGGGAGGTATGGATAATTTCGGTCTTGCAGATAATACGAAAAACCTTTCCAATATATACTTCTCTTTAATCGCACCGGGTATAGTGCCGGATGAACTGAATCTTGCACCGGACTCCATACCTGATGTGGTACTCGGAAAATTTGATAATTATATTGATAGTGTAAACATTCGCTATAAAAATGCAGCTCCCTGGTTGTTGGATGCTTACAACGGTATGGCAACCTTTTACAGGGATATTATATTTTTTACCAAATACAGCCGCTTCACAGACAATGAAGAATGGGATAAAACATACCAAGAACTTATCAAGAATATAAATGTGTCAACACCTTCATCCGGGTTGTTCCCTTATTGGCAGATGCTTGTCGTAAATATGTTATATGTGAATAAGGGTGATACTTTATCACAACTTTCCGGAAATGAGTTTTTACTCCTTAAGGCAGAATATTGTGACTCTGTTTTTAGTGGAAAAGCTGCAGAAGCCGCAATAGGCACATTGTTGCTGGAGGATGGTCTTAGAGGATTATACAATCCCGGAGCGATCATTCTGACTCAACAGTTTAAGGATGAATATCCTAATAGCTCGTTGATTCCGTTACTTGACGAGCAGGCATCGCGTAACATTGCTTTCAATAATCCGCCTGAAAGAGAGGGTATCAATTTCAGGGACAATTCTGAAATCGCTACAGTTGCTGATATTCTTGCACCATATAAGGGTCAGCCTGTCCTTATTGATCTTTGGGCAACATGGTGCAGACCCTGTCTCCAAAGTTTTACTCATGTGGGACCGTTACAGAAGTATGCGGCAGAGAAAGGAATTCAGTTATTGTATATCTCAATTGACGATCAAGACGATATTGAAAAGAAATGGCGAAATATCGCATTGCTCAATAACCTTATAGGTGATCACCTGCTCATGAATCCTGCCGTGAAGATGGATATATACGATACCTTCGGACATAATTCCTCAATGTGGATTCCTCAATACGCTTTTGTAGCTCCCGATGGCACTATAACCCTTCTTGATGGTTCTCTTGCCGAAAGTGAGGATTTTTCTCCCCTGAAAGAAAAACTGGACGAATTAATGAAGTGAGGCTCCGAAAAATACCGGTCATATTGAGAAATAATGCAATTTTATTCTGTTTTTTAGCAAAAAAAATCAGCATAAAGCGGTGGAATGAGAAAAAAACACTACCTTTGTGCCCGCAAAACAATACAAAACCAAAAACTTAAACAAATTTTTTAATGGCAACAAGAATTAGACTGCAACGTCATGGTCGCAAAAACTATGCGTTCTATCCTATTGTTATCGCCGATAGCAGGGCACCACGAGATGGTAGATTTATTGAAAGGATAGGTTCTTATAATCCGAACACTAATCCTGCTACAATAACATTGAACTTCGAACGGGCTTTGTATTGGATTAACGTTGGCGCACAGCCTACCGACACTGTTCGCAGCATCCTTTCTAAAGAAGGCGTTCTTCTCATGAAGCACCTCCAGGGTGGCGTAAAGAAGGGCGCATTTGACGAAGCTGAAGCTCAGCGTCGTTTCGAGGCTTGGAAAAACAAAAAACAGGCTGCCGTTGATGCTCTCAAAACATCTATGGCTGATGCCAAGGAACTCGCTGCAAAACAGCGTCTTGCTGACGAAGAGGCTAAGAACAAGGCTAAGGCTGAGCTCGTAGCTAAAAAGAAAGCTGATATCGCTGCCGCTAAAGCTGAAGCTGAAGCCGCTGCTAAAGCTGAAGCTGAAGCTGCTGAAGCTCCCGCAGCTGAAGAGGCACCTGCTGCTGAAGCAGCTGAGTAATCGGCGCGTAACGATCGCAAGAAAAATCAACGCCGGAAAAGGATATTCCTTTTTCGGCGTATTTTTTTACCGATGCCTCGGACTTTCATTTTACTATTTGTGCAATGAGCTTTTAATTGGAGTGGAGATTCACAGGGTGATAAAGCCATCCACGCAAATTTTCACCGGCGCGTCTCACAGCAGCATGCCAGTAGGAATCACCGTCCCCGGTCAGAAGCTCAGTTCCGTTTGGTGAGGGTGTAACTACCCAAGTATTGCTCATCATCTCATCATCCAGCTGTCGGCATCCCCACCCGCTGTAGCCTATAAAGAATCTTATACACCCTTCAATAGGATAACCGGAGTTTACATATTCAATCATCCTGCTGTAGTCTCCACCGATAAATAACCCGGGGCTTATTTCTCTCCCACCTGGAATTATTTCGCCAAGGGTATGTATATAGTAAAGGCGGTCGCAGGACATCGGTCCACCGCAATATACTCTTACCGGTTCCTCAATACTAATTTCAGAAATAAGCTCCTGAAGTGCGTAATTTGTAGAGTGATTCATAACAATACCCATGGCTGTGCCACTCTCCTCGTACTCAATGAGACAAATAACCGAGTGGGTGAAATACTGATCACGCAAAAAGGGTTCTGCAATAAGCAATTGTCCGGCAGCAGGCTTTTCACCGGGAATATTTATATTGAATAATTTGTCATTAATATCAGTCATACTCACAAAAATACTAATTCTCATTGTCTAAACAATTCATCTCTATTTGACTGTTGTTCCATTTAATTATTTTTTAGAAACGAAAGCGAGCCTTCTGTTAGGTATCCAATTTACGTGCCGTCATAAAAATTGAACTAACATATAAGGATATGTTACAAATACGTTACTTAACACATGTTAAAAA
>JAIDQW010000521.1 GCA_029062075.1 Paramuribaculum sp. | reverse complement strand
ATCCGGAAGCGATTGCCGAAAAAGTTGCCTCACGCAAAGATATAGGAGACCACACTCTGAGGCTGTTTAAGGATAAAACAACCGATTTGCCCGAAACCATTAAATGGTTGCGTAAAAACGGATTTACCGAAGTTGACTATGTTTATGAGCCCGGACAGTTTGCCAACCGAGGTTCCATTCTTGACATTTTCGGTTATAGCAATGAACTCCCCTACCGAATTGACTTTTTCGGTGATGAAATAGATTCAATAAGGGTTTTCAACACCGAAACCCAGCTATCTGAACAGAAACTGAATGAGATTGCAGTTACTGCCAATGTGGGCGATGCATCTGCCGGAGAGTCCATCCTCGAATTTATTGATGCATCAACACTTTTAGCTGTACGAGACGCCGACTATACTCTGAGCAGAGTAACTTCTGTTGCCAGAGAGACATTCAGCGACAGTGCCTTGATTGCCAACGAAGGTGACAAAGACGCACTCAAAAATGTTGTTGATCCGGAAATCTTCACAACCAAATTCAATGAATTCCGCAGAATAGAGTTTACCTCAGCTGCCGAGCCGCCGAAGGCATCCCGCCTATCCATTGATTTCAAATGTTCACCACAAGCCATATACCATAAGAATTTTGATCTTATAAGTGAGTCATTCACACGACTACTGAAAGATAATTACACTCTTTACATTCTCAGTGATAGCGAAAAGCAGTTTGACCGTCTCAGGGCTATTTTCGCTGACCGAGGGGACAATATCGATTTCATTCCGGTACTGGGAACTCTGCATGAAGGTTATGTTGACCACCTGCAAAAGACAGCGGTGCTCACCGACCACCAGATTTTTGACAGATTCCACAAATATAACCTCAAGAGTGAGCGCGCACGCTCAGGCAAACTCGCGTTGTCGCTGAAAGAACTCAGTGCCATTGAGCCTGGTGATTATATCGTGCATGTTGATCATGGAGTAGGAAAATTTGCAGGACTTCTACGCACCAATGTCAACGGGCGTACTCAGGAGATGATAAAGCTCACCTATGCCAACAATGATACGATATTCGTCTCTATCCATGCTCTGCACAAACTTGCCAAATACCGGGGCAAGGAGGGTATAGAACCTAAAATCAACAAGCTCGGCAGCGGTGCGTGGAACAAAGTAAAGGAGCGCACCAAGGAAAAGCTCAAGGATATAGCGCGAGATCTAATCAAGCTTTACGCAGCCCGAAAAGAGGAGAAGGGATTCGGTTTCAGTCCCGACTCCTACCTGCAGCAGGAGCTCGAAGCTTCATTTATATATGAAGACACACCTGACCAACTCACAACAACCCAGGCGGTGAAAGCCGACATGGAAAGTGACAAGCCTATGGATCGCCTCGTGTGCGGAGATGTTGGCTTCGGTAAAACGGAAATAGCCATACGTGCGGCATTCAAAGCTGCTGCAGACAATAAGCAGACAGCTGTTCTTGTGCCAACAACAGTACTTGCATATCAGCACTACAATACCTTCAAAAACAGACTCAAAGATTTTCCGGTAAGGGTTGACTATATTTCAAGAGCACGCACACCCAAACAGATCAAACAGATTCTTGCTGATCTTGCAGAGGGTAAAATCGATATTCTTATCGGAACGCACAAGCTCATAGGCTCTTCGGTAAAATTCAAGGACCTCGGACTTCTGGTAGTGGATGAAGAGCAGAAATTCGGGGTTGCCGTAAAAGAGAAACTGAAGCAGATGAAAGTGAATGTGGACACCCT
>JAIDQW010000520.1 GCA_029062075.1 Paramuribaculum sp. | reverse complement strand
AGCCAGAACCAGACATTGATGCGTAAAAGGCACCTATATTATATAAGGTGTCTTTAATCATACCTATTTCCGGAAATTCAGCAAAAACTGATTTCTCAAAATCGTTAACAACCTTGTCCGTCCATATTTCCGGATAAAATGCCCCGATTAATTCGAGTATTGATGAAGTTGCCGGCATAGGTACAACCCCGGCATAAGCTTTTGCGGTGGGAACACTGACCGGAGGCTTCACGATAACAATACGGTATCCTTTAAGAGAAAAATTAATTTCAGAGAGATCGGTTCCGGTTCCCGTGGCAAGCATAGGGCGGTTATATATGAAAAACGGGCAATCGGCACCAATCTCAGCCGCTGTTTCGGCAAGAAAATCTTTTGTTAAATCAAGATTGAAAAGATCGTTCAGCAGAGAGAGTGTGAACGCCGCGTCCGATGAGCCTCCACCCAATCCGGCTCCATCAGGAATAACTTTATGCAGAAAAATATCAACGGGCGGCAGTGGGACCCTTTTGTCAAGAGCCCTGAACGCTTTCATAACAAGATTCTTTTCGGGAGGGCAGGCTACCGCTCTGCCAGATGTCGTTAGTCTCGTTTCAGTCCCTGAAGCCGGAACAATTTCCAGAATGTCTGTCCATGGCACAGGATACATTACTGACTCAATATTATGGTATCCGTCAGGACGCTTCTCAATTATATTGAGTCCGATATTAATCTTTGCGTTTGGAAAAACGATCATGTTGATAAGTGTTCAATAACTTGGCATTATATTTGCGAGCGAAATTAGCAATTTTCGATAAATTTGCAGAAAATACTTCAAATTAATGGCAGCTAACGATCAGAATAAATCAAACTCTAACCGTAAATCAAAACCGGTTATTCAGGATCTGGGAGGTAGAATCCCACCGAGAGACAAGGATCTGGAGGAAGCGGTGCTTGGTGCGCTGATGCTTGAAAAGGATGCATATACAATCGTATGTGATCTTCTTAAGCCAGAGTGTTTCTATGAACCGGCGCATAGTAAGATTTACGAAGCTATTCAGCATCTCGGAGCCGCGCAAAAGCCGATTGATATGCTCACTGTTACAGAGCAGCTAAGGCTTGACGGTAGTCTCGAGGAGGTTGGCGGCCCGGTTTATATAAGTGAACTTACATCAAGAGTACTTAGTGGTGCCAATGTTGAGTATCACGCGCGAATTGTTGCGCAGAAATATCTTGCAAGAGAACTGATCTCATTCGCATCCGAGATAGAAAGTAAGGCGTTTGACGAGAGCAATGACGTTGATGACCTCCTCCAGGCAGCGGAAGGGAAACTCTTTGAAATCTCTCAGAGAAACGTAAAGAAAGATGTAACTCAGATAGACCCAGTTATAGGACAGGCTATTATTCAGATTCAGGCGAGTGCAAACAGAGCGTCGGGATTAAGCGGACTTGAGAGCGGATATCATGAACTTGATAAACTCACTTCCGGATGGCAGAATTCAGACCTTATTATTATAGCGGCGCGTCCTGCTATGGGTAAAAC
>JAIDQW010000052.1 GCA_029062075.1 Paramuribaculum sp. | reverse complement strand
TGCACTCCTCCCTCGCTTCGATTATCTTCTCGTTAGGAAGATATTTCAGGAAATGGAATTTTGCTTTGCCTACAATTTCCGATATACGTGACACGCTTGCACCTTTGAAGAGGGGAAGCTCGAGAAGTATTTCATACATGCTATCCATTTCACTTGACATTTTGATTATTATAACAAACAGCCTTACTCTTGGTTTCTGCGCTCGCGCTTTTCTTTATAGTACAACTGCAGTGAGTTCACAGTGTTCTGCCATGCTATATAAGCGGCGGGCCCAACTGAACTTATCGGATTTAGATAGGTGAGAGCCATCCAAATGGCGAGCACAGTGTTTTTCTGTCCGAGTCCCTGGGCTCCGGCGATTTTGTCGCCGAATCGGGCGCCGATTTTCCGTCCGGCGTAAAACTGGAGTCCGCACATCATTCCGGCTATCACACCAATAGCAATCATGGTTGGAATCTTAGCCGGTGGCTCGCTCATAACGAAACTCACCGCCCTTCCTACAACAATAAACAGCGACACCGCCCAGATGTAAAAGCTCCACGACTGCCGTTTGGCTATCGTGGCATGAGCTTTCGGGCTAATCTTCATCAGTATCAGTGCGCATATAAGCGGAGCCACAATCAGTGGAAATACCTTTTTTGCTATTTCAACGGTGGAGGAAAATATATCTACCGACCCTCCGTTTATCCCGCTGAAAACCAGCGGGGCGCACACAGCTACTGTCAGGTTGCTCGCAAGCGAATAAGCCACAAGTCGCGGCACGCTCCCCCCAAGCATGCCGGTTATCACCGGCGCGGCTGTTGCGGTAGGGCAGAACACGCATATCATCGCACCTTGTGCAATTGCATCACCAAATGGCAGCAGCGCGAAATAAACAGCCGTGGCTCCACCGAGCTGAACCGCAAGAATGGTCAGCGTCATGCTGTCTATCTTCATTTCACTCGGTTTTACCCTGCAAAATGTTATAAATAGCATAATAAAAATGAGCCAGGGAGCAGACCATTCCAGCATACCCATATAGTTGTGCAGAAAGATCCCGCAAATCATGGCACCGGGAAGTACCCATGGTTTTATTCGCTGAAGGGTGATGATATGTTTCATATTTCCCACAAAGGTACTACTTTTTGTATAAATATCGCATGTTTCATACTTTTGTAAGGCAGTCAGATAATATTTTTAGTATTAAGAGGATAAAGTCCTGTATCATCAGCTGAAACAAGATGTCAGATTAACCTATTTTAACTGCAGGGGGGGGGGGTTGTTAATTTATCTTTTACTATCTTTGCGCACTTGCTCAAAGAGAGGACACTCAAGGGTATTTTAGGTGCTAAAAATGATAGCCTTGGAGGGAGAAATTATCGGTCCTGACTTTTGCTATGTAAAAAACGTAAAAATTAGTTTATTTATATGTGTAGATTTTTGAAAAACAGCATTGTCGCGCTTGCAATGGCTTTTTTGACAACAGCCGGAGTAGCAGCACAAGATGTCGCTATCAAAACAAACCTGCTCTATGATGCGGCTCTTACTGCTAACATCGGAGCCGAACTCAGGGTCGCACCGCGATGGTCGGTTGATTTGTCGGGCAATCTAAACGCTTGGACTGTCAATTCTCACAGATGGAAGCATTGGATGGTGCAGCCGGAGGCAAGATATTGGTTCTGTGAGGCTATCCAAGGTCATTTCGTTGCCGCTCATGCTCTCGGCGGGCAGTATAATGTCGGCAATGTTGACATTAATTTCAAAGCACTCGGCACCGATTTCCGTAATCTGAAAAATCACAGATATCAGGGTTGGTACGGCGGTCTCGGAGTCGCTTACGGTTATTCCTGGATTCTCGGAAAGCACTGGAACTTCGAAGCAGAACTCGGTATCGGCTGGATTTACACCAGATACGATGTTTATCCGTGCGCCAAATGCGGAACAAAAATTGCTAAAGATAAAACCCATAATTACTACGGCCCCACTAAGGCGGCACTCAACCTTGTTTACGTGTTCTGATAAAAGCTAAAAATTACCCTTATGAACAAGATACTCCTTAATATAATAAGCGCAGCCGCTCTCTTTATTGCTCCTTCCGCTTTGGCTCTTCCTGTTTATGTCCAGCCAAAGGATGTCAAGGTTGAAAAAACCGAGTCAACAGTTTATGTATCCACTCAGATTCCGGTGAGCGACCTTAAAAGAGGAACAACCCGAGAAGCGTGGATAACCCCAATTATCAAAAACGGTTCTGACTCTCTCGAGCTTCCTGCAGTGGTGGTTGCCGGCAGAAGCCGTTACTATCAGGCACTCCGCTATAACATCCCCGCAAAGAAAGGCATTACGCTATATCACCAGTCTTCAACACTCACTGAAGTGCCCTACGAAGCAAAAACACCGTATCAGAAATGGATGAACGGTGCCCAGCTCTCGCTCCGTGTACAGTACAAAGGCTGTTGCGGTGATGAGCTTGAGCCAATAACCATTGTGCCGATTACCAGAATAGAACTTGAAGGCAACCCTGAGCGTTTCAAGCCCACTTTCAACTGGATTGCTCCGCAGGCTGAAGCTGTGAAGCAGCGTGAGCTCCGCGGGCAGGCTTATATCGACTTTCCGGTTAATAAGACTGTAA
>JAIDQW010000519.1 GCA_029062075.1 Paramuribaculum sp. | reverse complement strand
ATATTCAAGGTCTTTGTTCAGTCGTTCAAGTTCTGCGGCCGTATCAATATTGCCAGAAAGAGGCACATTAATTTCAACACTGCCAGCTATGAATGACGCACTTGCGGCATCTTTTTCCTGATTTTGAAGAATATCTGAAACGTTTGCAAGTTTGGTAATAATTGTATTCTCTCGAGAATAAAGAGTGCCAATAATGTTTACTTTTATCTGTTCGCGGTTAGGAATATTCTTCTCAGCACGAATATTTCTTAACCCGTTCACAACCTCCTGAGCGTGTGTCATAATGCTGATAATGTCAGCATCACACTCTTTAGGTGTGGGTATCAGAGCATACATAATTGATTCTCCGTCGCGACGTTCTTCAAGATGTTGCCAAAGTTCTTCAGTGATAAACGGCATAAATGGATGAAGCAGACGCAGCAATGAATCAAAAAATCCGAGTGTTACTTTATAAGTGGTTTCATCTACAGGGCTTCCGTAAGTTGGCTTAGCCATTTCCAGGTACCAGGAGGAGAAATCATCCCAGAAAAGACTGTATATGACCTTCAATGCCTCACTGATTCTGAATTTTGAGAAAAGGTCGTTTATCTCCTCAATAGATGTTGATAGTTTTGCCTCAAACCATTTGGCTGCAGTTGCAGCTGCTTCCGGAGTTACTGCATCGGAGGAAACCTCCCAGCCTTTTACAAGGCGGAAAGCATTCCATATTTTATTACAGAAATTTCTTCCTGTTTCACACAGTTTGGTGTCGAAAAGAATATCGTTTCCGGCAGGAGCGCAAAGCATCAGTCCGACTCTCACACCATCAGCTCCATAATTATCTATTAGAACCAGAGGATCGGGAGAATTTCCAAGTTGTTTGGACATTTTTCTGCCAATCTCATCACGAACAATACCGGTGAAATATACATTGTTGAAAGGTTGTTTACCCACAAAATGATAACCCGCCATTATCATACGCGCTACCCAGAAGAAGATGATGTCTGGACCTGTTACGAGATCGGCAGTAGGATAATAATAGCGCATCTCTTCATTGTCCGGTTCAAGAATGCCATTGAACAAAGAAATAGGCCAGAGCCATGAAGAGAACCATGTATCTAATGTATCTTCATCCTGTCTTAACTTTTCTATAGTAATAGTACTGTCAATCTGTTTTGCCTTTTCAAGAGCCTCCTCCGCTGTTTCCGCAACCACAATCTGTCCATCGGGTAAATAGTAAGCGGGGATGCGATGACCCCACCATAGCTGACGTGAAATACACCAGTCGCGGATTTCAGTCATCCAATGGCGGTAAGTGTTAATATATTTCTCTGGTATAAATTTAATAGTTCCGTTCTCAACGCCTTCAAGAGCCGGTTTGGCGAGAGATTCCATTTTTAAGAACCACTGATCGCTAAGGCGAGGCTCAGT
>JAIDQW010000518.1 GCA_029062075.1 Paramuribaculum sp. | reverse complement strand
AAACTCGACCTTAAGACCACCCATCACACTTGGAGATGAAAATGTGAATCGACTTTCGCCTGACTTGATAACACCGGTGAAAGTACAGTCATACTCGCTGGTATTACCATTATGACCCATAGACCATTTTCCGCTCCCGGAGAGTATGTAGCCCTGATCGCTCTCGCCTACAGTGGCATCTGAAATGGAGACAGTTCCCCATGTTGTGGAAACATAGCTGATATTTACTTTGTTGGCGGAAGAGCCTTCGGAAATCACTACTTTTTGGTCTGCGCTCATACTACCGCTGAAATATGCACAAGAAGCAGAGGTGTAACCTGAATAGGTTCCGGTAACCTCTTTAGTCAGGTTAGCAGGACTGTCATCGTTGCTGCACGAAACTGTCATCAGAGTCACGGCAATAGTAAGAAGTGTAAGCGTTTTCTTCATAAAAATTGTATTAATATTATATTTGTTATTTGCTTGGTTTATTTTCTCGAGTGCAAAATTATTTTGGTTAAAACGCAGCCACAATACCCAAAAATGGGACTATTTTCACTCTTGTTTTCTTAAAAATATATCCTGTCTGCCTGAAAAACACCCAAATTTAGGTATATACAACTTCGGTTAAAGTGTATATCTTTGCATGGAGTTTTACGGCTCATTCGGTTCAATAAATTTATTATGGCAAAGAAGATAGAATTTACCGGTGAAGATAAATTGCGCAACCTGATTGAAGAGAATCCCCACCTTTTAGTGGTGATGAACCGCTTCGGGCTTTCATTCGGGTTTGGTGATAAAAGCGTTGCAGCAGCTTGTGCCAATGATAGTGTTGACTGTGATACCTTCCTTGCAGTGTGTAACTTCGTTTGCGGTAATATTCGTCAGTCATCTGATATATCATTACCCCACTTAATGAGCTACCTCAGGAGAGCGCATACATATTTTCTTGACTTCCTTCTGCCATCGATACGTAGAAAACTAATTGAATCCGTTAACTGCACGGATATCAATGATATAGCGTTCCTTCTTCTAAAATTTTTTGATGACTACGTTCAGGAGGTGAGAAACCACATGGATAATGAAAATGAAAATATATTCAGCTACGTTGAGCAACTGATGGAGGGAAACAGCAGAGCCGATTTCAGAATAACCGACTACCTGGACAGCCATGGCAGTATGGCTGAGAAACTTACGGAGCTAAAAGATATATTTATAAGGCATTACCATATAAAAGATAACGACATACTAACCTCGGCTCTAATAGATATTATATCTTGTGGTGACGAACTGACAAGCCATTGTGAGATAGAAAACAGGCTGTTTATTCCGGCAGTTGAAATGCTTGAAAAACAACTTAAACTCTCTGCAAGAGAAAAATCAGAACATTTGGATGACTCGTCATCCGAATCACCCGCGGATAACATGACCTCAAGAGAAAAAGAGATAATATGCTGTGTAGCAAAAGGTATGAGCAACAAAGAGATTGCTGATGCGCTATGCCTGTCAGTGCATACAATAACCACTTATCGACGGAACATATCTGCAAAGCTACAGATTCATTCTCCTGCCGGACTTACCATATTCGCCATTCTCCATAACCTCATAAACCTTGAAGACATAAAAATCCTCCCGTAATTTTGGGCGGTGAACTAGAAAATTTCATGATTTCAAACATGCCGGAAACTCCGTCTGGATTAAACTTTTTGGCAAGATTTGGTGGGTAAAAAGATTTTGCTTAACTTTGCGCCTTGAATTGAGCATATAATTAATGAAATATAATAACGGCAATGAAAAGAACATTTCAACCATCTAACAGAAAGAGAGTTAACAAGCACGGCTTCCGTGAAAGAATGTCAACCGCAGACGGCCGCAAGGTTCTTGCACGCCGCCGCGCCAAAGGCCGCAAGCGTCTTACTGTAAGCAGCTCGATTGCCGGAAAATAATTGGAACGGGCTTTAGCCTATTTCCCGCCGACTGCAAATAAGCTGGGGGCATTTCCAAATGGAAGTGCCCCCAGCTTATTTGTATATTGTTATTTTATTGCTTGAGATTTAACTTTTTAAGTGTTATAACCGTTTTACCATGTGCATCTTTGAGCAATACAACAGAACCGTTTTGTTCCGGTGAAGCACTTTCAACTTCTTCTAGGGCAACAAGAAATTTCTGCTCGTTTTCAATGTCGGGACACATCATTCTGGTAGTAGCGAGATCTTTGAACTGAATTGAATTTTGCTTATCCGGATCGGTAAGGATATTACCGTTGAGTATATTACATCCGGTATTTCCGTGAACTTTGAGTTCCGGTACATCAATAACGAGTTTCATACCACTGGTGCTGCTTATTTCCTCATTTCCAAGCTTGGTGACTTTCCAAGCTCCGTTGACAAAAGATATGTCACTTTTGCGGAGAATCATAACTGTGTTTCCGGAGCTATTTTTCATATAAAGCAGATAATCATTGCCTATTTTTTCAATATTGAATTTCCTAACAGTTTCAAATGCCATATTTATACC
>JAIDQW010000517.1 GCA_029062075.1 Paramuribaculum sp. | reverse complement strand
ATAATAAACACATCTTCAGGTGATTTGGGTCGGATGTCGTCATACCAGGCGAATTTCTGAAGGAAATAGCTGCCTTTCTTGGCAAGATAAAGCGGAGTAACCTTAGCGGTTGTTTCCGGAGTGAAGAGCACTCGCTCGATGTCGTTGTTCAGAAACCATGCATCCATAGTGCTGCTCTCCACGTATGCATATTTATTATAGGTGGAATCTTTTTCTACGGGGAACATGATGAGCATGACATTTCCTTCGGCAAACATGTGGCGGATAGTGGAGTCGTTGAACCATGCGGTCATTTGCAGAGCACTCATCTGCTGGAAGCAGTCCTCGTCGATATGCTCAGCCATAAATCCGAATTCCGGGAGCTTCGCCCAGTCAACGGTAGAGTCGTTGAAGTGAACATGTATAACGTTGCCGAAAATCTGCTTATCTTCATTCCACACCACCGGATGGCGGTACATGTACATCATGGAGTCTCGCTCTGTTGCACTCACGGAGTCACATATTCCCTGAAGATCAGACCGGTAAAAACGCACTTTGTGAAACACGTTCATCACCCTTGTAGAGTCCTCCTTGTCTATGTAAGCGAAAATGGTGTCGCCGTGCATATAAAGCGTGTCGCCTCTTGAATATTCCTTGGCAAGAGCGTGACCGGTAACAAAAGCACTGTCGGCATTGTCATCGTAGAATCCATAATCACCATGCATGGATGTGCTTCTTGCCGAATCAGTTAAAACCATGTTGCCGAATGCTTCGCCAAAGTTGAGGTCTCTATTATAAAATAATGTGTCACCGGTAAGTGTGTTTCCGCGGTTAGTTATGACGAGAGAACGGCGGTACAGGTCGGCAAGACCGGTTTCGGTGTTGTATGTTCCAGATGTCGAGATTATTTCTCCATCACGGTTGATTATGCGCGTGTAAGCAATAAGTTCTGCGGTGTGAGTCCCTGTATTATAGTTGAGTGAGTCTGTGAACATTCTTAGAGTATCGTTCTGATTGAGGCTCTTCACATCTACATCAAGATAGAAATTAGCATCTTTGGTGCCCGGAAAGTATTCTCCTTGCAGCGAAGTGAGGGTGTTTTGCGCATCACTTAGCACTCCACCCACTTCATAAAAGCCTCTCTCTTCGGCAAGGCTATAATTGAAAACATCTGTTTCGAGCTTTACATCCCGGTTTATCAGGCGTACCTTCTTACCGGGGTCGGCGTAGAGCACAGCAAGTTCATCACCGCCGTCATAGTTTAGCTCGTCCGCATAAACAAACAGAGTGTCGCCCTGCTCCATGCGCACGTTGGAGAAGGCATCGAATGAGTTTGTCTGCTCATAAAAGTGGGCGCTGTCGCAGTACATGTACATGTCGTTTTTTCTGAAAACAACATTGCCTACAAGCACCTGATACTGGTCCTCATCTGGAACACCCGGCTGCTTCTGAAACCGCCATACATCGGCGTGTTCAAGAAAGACTTTGCCCTGCTCATAGCGGTTGGCATCCGGAATAATGGGAGTGATGTTTTGAGGGGTCTGCGGTTTTTGAGAAGATTTTGATGGTGCTGTCCAAGCCGGCAGCGCGAGTGCTAAAAACGCCACAACGGCTGCAGCTCCGGGCAGGTATCTCCGGAGTTTTCGCATCAATTGAGTCTCACTACCTGATTTCATTCAGGGCAAGTAATTTATTTCTCTTTAATCCAGCCTTTGTGTGTGAACTCGCAGTTGCGCCAGTTCTCATCAATGCGCACGTATGTTTCATTGATTTTCTTGGCGAGCCAGTCGGTGAGAATCTTCTGACGCTGGCTGTCCTCATACATACCCTTGATTGTCTGATAATCCTCTTAC
>JAIDQW010000516.1 GCA_029062075.1 Paramuribaculum sp. | reverse complement strand
GATATTGGTTGGTGCCGAGAAGAATTTCTTTACGCCGGGCAATATCGGTGTGACGCTTTTCAGAAGTTTCACGAACGGCCTTTTGAATGGTACCATTATTTACGCAAGCGAGGAATCCGCCTTTATCTTCAATGTCAAGGAAAAGTTTCCAAGCCTCAGCAGCGATAGAAACGGTGAGAGTTTCTACATAATAGCTGCCACCAGCGGGGTCAACCACTTTGTCAAGATGGCTCTCTTCCTTAAGCAGGAACTGCTGATTACGCGCAATTCTTTCAGAGAAATCATCGGGATTTTCATACGGAGTGTCAAAGGGTGTAACAGTAATAGAGTCAACACCGGCAAGTGCGGCACTCATACACTCTGTCTGGCTTCGGAGCAGGTTTACATGCGCATCGTATATTGTTTGGTTGAAGCGAGATGTAATTGCATGTACCGCCATTTTTGCGGCGTCTTTGCTTGCGCCGAACTGGTGGGCAATCTGTGCCCAAAGCATACGTGCCGCACGGAATTTAGCGAGTTCCATGAAGTAGTTGCTTGAAATACCCATGTTGAACTTAATTTTAGCCGCAACTTCATCTGCGCTTACGCCAGCCTCTGTGAGGAGTGTCATCCATTCAGCACCCCAAGCTAAGGCATATCCAAGTTCCTGGAAAATATAAGCCCCTGCATCGCTGAGCATCACACTATCAACAGCAAGTACCTTGAGTCCGGGAACAGAGGCTGTGGTTTCTAAAAGAGTCTTAGCGATTGAAGCTATATCACCGGGAAACGGTTTGCCATGCTTAAGAGGTTTGCGGAAAGGATTGAAATCAATAGAACCGGTGAATGAGGATTCAGCTTTCTTCTCCTTGATATATTTAACCAAAGACTGCGCAAGTTCTTCTGCATGACGGGGACAACAACTAAAATTAACTTCAACTGTTTCTATATCAATACCGTCTAGAAGTGTGTTTACTGTAGCATAATCGGTGCCACTACCAGTGAATCCGAGAGAGGTAACGCCTTTAGTGAGTATTTCTTTTGCTTTAGCATTTGCCGCATTGGCATCTTCTGCCTGGATTTCCTGGCGGGTGAGCCAATCGTTATCGGTTTTGGTGCCACGCACATAAGGATATTCTCCGGGAAGTGATTCCGTGGTAGCAAGACCTTCAATATCTTCGGCACGATACATGGGCTGTACATCAAAGCCCTCGTTAGTGCGCCAGACCAATTTTTTGTCAAAGGGGGCACCTTTAAGGTCTGCCTCTACTTTGGCTTTCCACTCAGCGGTTGAAACCGGAGGGAACTGGTCAAACAATTTTTCTTTTTTTTCTGCCATGGTTAAGGTTATAATAAAAATATTTTCTGCTCTGTGTTGCAAAGGGATTGTTATCGCTCCCAAAATGCGAACTGCATTTCAACGCAAATTTAATAACTTCCTTTGATGTTTACAACTTTATTATTAATAAGGTGTAAATTGGACAACGGTCACTGTTTCCTGAAAATTCTGGCAATAGCTCTTTTGTCATCACGGTCTTTGATGCTCTGACGCTTATCATATTCTTTTTTACCGCGTCCTATACCTATCACCATCTTGGCGAGCCCTCGTTCATTTATAAATACTTTAAGGGGCACTACAGTATAGCCTGCTTCTTTTCCGCTCTTTGAAATTTTTGCTATCTCTTTCTTATTAAGCAGCAACTTACGGTCACGTCTTGCGGCATGATTATTATATGAACCATAAAAATACTCAGCAATATACATGTTCTTCACCCAGACTTCGCCATTGTTAACATAGCAAAAACTATCAGTGAGCGAGCCCTTACCTTGCCTCAGGGATTTAATCTCGGTTCCGGTAAGCACCAGCCCGGCAGTGAAAGTATCTGAAATCTCGTAATCAAACCGAGCTCTACGATTCTTAATGTTTATATCAGACCCTTTAAGTTTCATAATTCAAATCGAAAAATAATTATAGCACTGCCCTCCTTAAATAACCGCATTGAAGAGAAAACCGATAATGAAGGGAGGCACCAGAATTGCCAATATACTCATAATCATGAAGCTCTCCACCCTGTCATTTCTCACAGCCATATATCTTACACCACGCCACATAACTATCGCCACATAGATAGCAAAAAACTCCCTGATAGGCATATAGATAGGGATGCAGTTTTCGGTAAGGGTTGCAATAGCCAGAAGAGACAAAGAGAAGATGATGAAAGAGTCATTGCGCTTCTCACTCAATTCAGAATTTACATACCTATGTATCAGCGAGGTGAATACAAATCTGGCTATAAAAAACGAGATGAAATATTGAACGAATATAACAATACATTTCTCAAGTAGATATAAGAATGTAAACCCCGGATGATATAATCCCTGAAGAAAAACAGTTAGCGCGGTAAGAGTTATCAACGGATAAAATCCGGCAGAGAGGAGCCTGTTTACAGGCACACCATCATGTGAAACATCACCCCAACCCTGATACGGGGATAATATAAGCTGAAACAGCAATTTAAAAAAAGTAGCCATTTATATTTTAAGTAATGAATTGCAAAGTTACTCACATTTACCGAATTTTAATTAATTTTGTGACCGCAAACTAAGCAGAAACAATCTCATTATTAACAAAAATATGATAAGAACAATAC
>JAIDQW010000515.1 GCA_029062075.1 Paramuribaculum sp. | reverse complement strand
AGTTGTTTATAAGAGACAGTAGTTCACGGAGAACCGGGAGATAAAGAGAAGGCTGATGCCAGGCAAACAGTGTGTTAGGGAAATACGGCTATTTAATCTGATATACAAGCTTTATAATCTGATAATAATATGATAACAGATAAAGAATATCCAGCCACCCATTCCATGGCAACAGCATGGTATATGGTAGATTCCGAAGGTAATGTAGGTCTCATGGCTTTCGACGATAACGGACCTGTTCCCGCGTTTAATTCTGTCGAACCGGATTTATATATTCCTACCTTGGCTTTCGGGGAAGGGTTTTCTGCTGATGAGAAGTGTGAAGGCATTCATCTGAACCTGTCCCAGATCCATGAAATATGTGGAGAACCCAAAAATCCCGATGACATTGAAATGTGGTCTAGGATAGCTTTGGCTATTAAAAATGAATATACATCAAGATTTCTTTTATTATGCGATAACGGAGATATTACCAACTATGGATGTATATCACCCGAAATGAATCTCTTTTATGTAGATGCGTATGACTGTATTGATTCTAACAAAAATAACATCATAGTTGGCTCGACTCTTGACAAGATGATAAAAACAGGTATGATAGAAGCAATCTATCAAATACCTGAGTGGGAAGTTAACTCTGAATATGACCAGATAACCGAATCGGTAGTATTTACTAAGAACTTTGAAAATGCCCCTTATTATATCTATTGTCAGCCTTATTGGACAAGTGAGCCTCAACATCGCATGAACACTCCCTCTACACCTGTTAAAGTGGAACAAATTGATGAAGAGTCTCGTAAAAGGCTACTGCATGTTCCAGTTAGATTCAAAGATGAAGAAGATATACAAATTGCTCAATGGTTTGTTTGTAATTCCAACGATCCCGAACTGGCTGTTAATAATGCCGGGTATTCTCTATTCCCTATTGATAAGCATACAAAGAGATACTGCCTCACAAATCCTTTCCTTTTTGATTTCTTTGAATATTGTCCATCTAAATTGAATTATGGATGCAGCGGATGTAGCCGTGATTGCGCAAGTACCATCAGGTATATTGGCTCGTTAGAACCAACAATTCTTTATGTAGTGTCACCCACAAGAGGTTTTAGTGTCATCAACCAGCTTGAGCAACTGCAAGATATCCAAGAAAAGATTGCAGTATTCAGTTATATACCTAAATTCCCTTATAAAAAAACTAAACACTGGATGTCCATAGACAGTGTAAAAAATCAGATGACGAAAAATGTCCTCATAGCCCTGCTGTCTTCTTCGAGGGCATGGTTTGAGAATATTGTAAAAACCATTAATCCTAAAGTTATTATTATTGAGAATGAGGCTTTATCAGTGTTTGCATCGGTGTTTCCTGTAGTGCACAACGAAGTGATTATTAATAATATTGGATATTCCATTTTTAATAAAAAATCTATCAATGAGAATATCGAATTAATAAAATCACTCGCCAAGTCACCTTATCAAGGAGAAATTTTCAAAATGACTTACACAAAGCAAGAAGTTGAAGACTTAAAGCGTGATGGTAAGGTATTTAAGATAGGCTATGAGTAAGTTGCTCCTAAAGGTATTCGGAATGATAGAAATGCTTTCAATAGATCTTAGCAATTGTTGTAGCAAAGGTTGTCCATTCTGTTATAATAGTAGCAATTCAGCCGGTCAAACTGTATGGCGCACGGATGAAGTAATAGGATTTCTGAAAGATTGCATTTCCAATGGTGTAAAGGCAGTATCGCTCGGTGGTGGAGAACCGTTTGAATATAATGGCATATTTCAAGTGATAGAAGCTATTTATCCACTCTGCTATCTTTCCGTCACTTCGAATGGAGTGCCTTTGGAGGATAAAGCGATTTGGAATAAATTGATTGAGATAAAACCCGATAAAATTCATCTTACAATCCATAACCCCAATGACGAATCTGAGGTACAAAGAGTATTTAATCGCCTTGATCGCATTAAAGAAATTGGAATAAAGCCGGGCATCAATCTATTGGTAGCCTCTGACAAAATCAGTTCATCTAAAGTTACATATAAGATGGCTTTGGAACATCTTTCATCAGAGCAAATAATCCTTGTCCCTCAAAGATATAGCAGTACACCTACCCCCAAACAACTTTCAGAAATTACCGGTGGACGACCCTTTCAGAGTCCTTCCTGCTTGCTGAAATGTAAGGTTCCACTAAATTTTGTTTCTATTTCATGGGATAAGAAAGTTAATTATTGCAGTTTTGCGGGAGGAAAAGAACCTCTGTCCAGCCTTGACTATATGGGATTGTTTACGGCTTTGACAAAAGTTGATTTTATACCGTGTAATTGAATGTATTTATATATAAATAACGTTGACATAAACTTCATTATAGCAAAAAAAATCTTAACAGGAAAGTCCCCCAGGCACTCTGGTATCCTCCGCCAGAAGGAGAGCGGCTTATGCGCTATTCCATACTCAAAGTTTTGCACTTCGATTTGGAATCTTCACAGATATTCTATAATGCTCACATGCTTGTGCCGCAAGATGAGTTTTCAATATCTAATGTGGCGGTACTTTTCTTTTGAAATGGAGGATTAGCAATTCTTTCATGAAATTTTAACGCCCCATAGGATATGGTAGTAATTTGTATCAAAAAATGAGACAATGCGTTAGTAATTTTGCGGTACAATCATATAAGTCCGGTGGTGGAATTGGTCAGACACGCTTTATATTAGATGGAAAGTGCCCATTAAGGGTTTTGCCTGTTCGAACCCGGTCCGGGCTGCCAAATCAAATAAGATGAATAGTCCTTGATGATTTCTTTCCAAGTCAGCGAGAATATTATGTGGAGACAAACCCTATTGTCGGAATCACTGACGCTGATGCACAAAAAGCAATAGAAATAGTTAACCATAAAATAGAATCAAATGAAAAATGAAATTTCAGAATGGAACGGCTATCCCGTTCTTGGTGATGTAGCAGAACTTGATGGAATCATTGAAGCTACCGGTTTTATGAAACTTGACAAAGATGATATTGAAACAGTTTTGTCAAGCGAAGGAGAAAATCACTTAGCAGTAGGTAAAGGTGCTACTCCTGATGAGGCTTTCATTGCAGCTGTAAGTAATTTGAACTGCAAGGTGGACAAAATCAAGAGTCTCCTGATTGATATTCGTTGCGGTAACGTACAGCCCAAGATGTCAGAACTTTCAGCTGTCACAGCTTCGTTTTCCGATGCTAATCCGGACATAGAGATAACTTGGGGAACTTCTACCGATGAGATGTTGGGAGATTCCATCAAAGTCATCCTGCTCGCATCCGTAAAAGCTTAAGGTTAAGCGGTTGAGATAACGATATGGTTGTCGCCTGGCATGATTTGTTGGGCGACAATGTTTTATTCTCAAATAAATTCTCCGTACTTAAAATTTAAGTATATGGCAGGCGGATAGATAATTCTAAATCAGTATGATCAGTCACTCCAGTCTGTAATATCCTTTTCGAGTATTTTGAATAGAAGACGGAGTGCTTTGCGTGACTTTTCATCGGGATATATGTCGGCGGTAGCAATATCTATCAGGCGACAACAGAGTTGCATGCGGTCGGCATCATGGTCACGGCCGGCATGGTCAGCAAAGCCTCGCATAAAGCCCATATCGTATTCAAGTTTGCGTTTTAGTACATAAAGAATTCCTCGCCAGTCACCAGGCGAGCTACGATTGAAAGTTTCATCCCAGAAAAGTTTTTCTTTATGGTCGAGGCTATCCTGCTTTGCTGTTCCCAGAGGGTCGGGCTTGATTGACTCCGCAAAATAAAGTCCAAGAGCTTGACAGTTGTCAGATTCTATAATGCTGAGATATTTACAGAGGTCATCATCATGCTCTTTCGATGTAATGAATGTATGGAGCGAAGCCCAGTATAGCAGAACGGCAGAAACGTAGGCACTATCCTGATGTGTGGTTTTTACCATCTTGTCAATAAGCCAGTCAGGCGCAGCATTCATTCCTTCAGGGGGTAGAGCGGGACAGTTCGCCACCTCTATGATATCTTTGCTTGGTTTAGTAGGGAGTAATTTCAATTTATTATAATATTCAGTGTAAACCTCTTTAAGAGTCGGTGGCTCTGAGAAATGTTCGGTAATTGAAGACCATATCTCCTCAAACTCACTATCATTGAGGTATTCACGAAATGTTTTCATTCTCATAACCATGTAATTTAGTCGTTTAATTAATCAATTAATATTTAATCTTTGGGCAGCAGATTTATTAGCCGTCTCATACCAATCTTTATGTGACTGGGCTCAACGCAGTCAGCAGTCATTTTTATATTAATGAATTTGATGGAGCAAAACTAAATCCGAGATGTATCGAATGGTGATACAGTTGGATTTTTATATGCGTCAGCATTGATTTGGTGCGAAACA
>JAIDQW010000514.1 GCA_029062075.1 Paramuribaculum sp. | reverse complement strand
CGGAAGTATTGTGGGACAGAGCCTACTCATAGAAATCTTTCAAAAAACATGATTTATGTTTGCATATTCAATGAAACAAAATTAGACAATGATGACAGGAGTTATGTGACAAATATCACTGATATCTAACCATTTTATACATATTGTAAATTACTGATTATACATTTTATATCCCAATAATAAGTTTATTTAAGTCTGGGCACACTTGCCCCTGCTCCAATCAATGCCGTGCACAAATAAGTTGTCATTAAAAAAATTACTACCTTTGCCAAAAACAATCAATAATCATCACATTATAAATCAATAAATCAGTGGCAAACGATTCTAAAAAATTCCTTTTGCAGGAAAAAGATATCCCTACCGCATGGTATAATATTATCCCCTCGATGCCGGTTAAACCGCGTCCTATGCTCAATCCTCAGACTAAACAGCCTCTCACTGCCGAGGATCTTTATCCCCTCTTTTCACAGGAGGCGGCTAAGCAGGAGATGAATTTTACCGACTCCTGGATTGAAATTCCCGAAGAGGTGCGCGACCTCTACAAAATCTGGCGTCCTACTCCCCTGGTTAGAGCTCGCGGACTTGAAAAATTGCTTGACACTCCCGCACATATTTATTTTAAGAACGAGAGTGTGAGCCCTGTAGGTTCACATAAACTCAACTCCGCAATCCCGCAGGCTTACTACTGCAAGAAGCAGGGAGTTACAAACGTAACCACCGAAACAGGCGCGGGACAATGGGGTGCGGCACTCTCGCTCGCTTCACGCATGTTCGGGCTTGATCTGGCTGTTTATATGGTTAAGATTTCATTTAATCAGAAGCCTTACCGCCGCTCTATCATGCAGACCTACGGAGCTGAGGTGATAGCCTCGCCGAGCATGTCAACAAGCGCCGGACGCAAGATTATCACTGAAAATCCAAACTATCAGGGCTCACTCGGCACAGCTATATCTGAGGCGGTGGAGCTGGCTATGTCAACACCAAACTGCAAGTATGCCCTCGGCTCTGTGCTCAACCATGTTGCACTGCACCAGACTGTTATAGGACTTGAAGCTGAGAAGCAGATGGAAATGGCGGGTGAATATCCCGATATTGTAATAGGCTGTTTCGGTGGAGGCTCTAACTTCTCCGGAATATCTTTCCCCTTCATGCGCCATAATCTTTCAGGTGAAAGAAACACCAGATTCATTGCCGCTGAGCCTTCTTCATGCCCCAAGCTCACAAGAGGTGTGATGCAGTATGACTTCGGTGACGAAGCCGGATACACTCCCCTGATTCCAATGCTTACTCTCGGACACAATTTCGCACCCGCAAATATCCACGCCGGAGGACTCCGCTACCACGGAGCCGGAGCGGTGGTGAGTCAGCTCAAGCAGGACAAGCTGATGGATGCTGTGGATATTCCTCAGTTGGAGTCGTTTGAAGCCGCCACTTTATTTGCCAAGGCGGAGGGTATTATTCCCGCGCCTGAATCGGCTCACGCTATCGCTGCAGCGATCCGCGAGGCTAAAAAGGCTAAGGAGAGCGGAGAGCAAAAGGTTATCCTGTTCAATCTTTCCGGTCACGGGCTGATTGACATGACCGCTTACGACCGTTATCTTGCCGGCGACCTCGCTAACTATGAGGTTACCGACGAGCAGGTGGCGCAAAACACCTCCATTCTTGAAAAATTGATTTGATTGTAACGCTTTGCCATGTCACTGTTTACCAAATTTATGAGATTATATGTGGCTGTCATATTAATGGCTGTCGCTGCACCGCGCTCTTTCTCACAGATAATGGGTGAGGAAAATAATCAGGTTGAAATTTCAAGTGACAGTCTCCGCAAGGCTCTGGATAATGGTCCCTATTTCGGACTGTATAAGGACAATTACTTCATTTTCGGCACTTCGGTGGGTCCGAAACCTACCAGGCAGAACACAAATATCAAGTTTCAGATTTCAATTGCGCAGCGTCTCACCAAGAGTGTATTGCCTTGGCACACATACCTTTTCCTGTTCTATTCCCAGAAGTGCTTCTGGAATGTGCTGGAACGCTCAATGCCTATGACCGACCTGAATTTCAATCCGGGTATAGGTCTGGCTAAACATCTGTTTGTAAAAAACAGGTATATAGGCAAGCTACTTCTCCTTGCAGAGCATGAGAGCAACGGAAGAGACGGCACCGCATCACGCTCATGGAATAAAATATCTCTGGGAGCCAGCATTATGATTGACCCGAACTTTATTGTTCACGGCAAAGTATGGCTCCCTATTATCGACGGTCTGCAGAATAAGGACATTCTCGACTACTGCGGTATCTATCAGATAGGCACCTCTTTCTCCACTATCAACAAGCGTTTCGGTGCATCGATTATTCTCACCAAGCGCAAAGGCTGGGAACTCAACTATAACACTATCATTGAGCTCAATTACAAGATTTTCCCCCGCGACAACCAGTACCTCTTCCTTCAGTACTATAACGGTTATGGCGAGGGATTGCTTGCTTTCAAGGAATTCCACTCTCAGCTGAGGGTGGGAATAGTCATCAAGCCGCAGCTGTTCAGTGACTATTAACTTACACTTACAAATTCGTAGCCCGCAAGGCGAATTGCATCAATTACGGCATTGCTGTCCGCATTGCCGGTAACGGTTGCCACCGCTTTGTCAAGATTCACCTCGACGCTTTCCACTCCGGGAACTTTTGCAAGCTGCTTCTCAACATTGTTTTTGCAATGCTGACAAGCCATGCCGTTGATTTTGTATTCTTTTGTCATTTCAGTGATATTATGGTGTTTGTGATTATGTTTGCTCATAAAGAAGGTGTAGCACAGAAGCGCAAGGAGCAGAATGCTGCAAGCGGTTGGAAACCATCCTATTGTCACATGGCAGGCATCTACTGCAGCTACAGATGATGCCGGTAAAAACCATGAGGCGGGCATAAATGTGTCTATGATAAGACCGAAGGCTATCGCCGTGACAACTACGCTCGCAACATATATTATGGTGGCTTTCCTTCCCTGGGTGCGGCTCAGAATCATCAGCGAAGCGAAATTGGCGGCGGGACCAGCCATCAGCAGCACGAAAGCTATGCCGGGAGACAATCCTTTAACCATCAGCGACATGGCGATTGGAATGGAGCCTGTGGCGCATACATACATCGGTACCGCTACCGCTACTACGGCAAGCATGGCAAGCAGAGGATAGCGGCTCAGACCCACAAACAGAGTGTCCGGAACGAGTACGGTTATAAGTGCGGCTATGATAAGACCGGTCACAAGCCAGGGTCCGACACTCGCCACCATATCTATAAGACCGTATTTAAGTGCTGCTACGATTTTGATTGCAAGCGGCTTATTCTTGGTTTCCTCATCGGCAAGGTTGCAGTTAAGGCTCTGCTCCTCATCCTCTTTATCAAATTTATTCACCATAGCTCCGCCAAACACCGCTCCGGTGAGTGCAGCCACAGGGCGCAGAATTGCAAAAGGAAGACCGAGCAGGGAATATGTGGCAGCTATGGAATCTACTCCGGTCTGTGGAGTGGCTATCAGAAATGAGGTGGTGGCGCCTTTGCCCGCTCCCTGACGGCGGAGAGACACCGCGGTGGGCAGCACTCCGCAGGAGCATAAAGGCAACGGAATACCGAACAGGGCGGCTTTTATAACCGAGCTGAAGCTGCTGCCGCTCAGGTGGCGGCTCATGGTGCGCTGCTCAACAAACACATGGAGCACACCGGCTATGATAAAGCCGAGAAGTATGTAGGGCGACATCTCGCAGATGATTGCCCATAGGGAGTTTATAAAATGGGTAAAGTTCATAATCGGTTGCATTACATTTTTCAGTAATGCAAAATTAATTCCGGAATTATGTCACTGTGTTACATTTATCCGGAATAGTGTTGCATAATTACGGAGCTACACTTCGTTGATTGCTTTGCGAGGATGGCTGCCTGAGCGGTATTCGCTCGGCGACATACCGGTGATTTGCTTGAACTGACGGGACAGGTGAGCTACGCTCGAATATCCGGTTTGATATGCTATTTCGTTAAGAGTAAGCTCATTATATGCAAGCAACTCTTTAACACGCTCTATTTTCTGCGCTATGAAGAAGCGCTCTATCGTTCTCCCCTCTTTTTGCGAGAACACTCGGCTGATGGTATCGTAGGGCATACCTATATGCGATTCCAGGCACGAAGATAGGGTTCGGGTGCAATCCGGCTGTTCATGAACATGGTCGATGATGGTGCGTTTAACTGTGTCAATCAGCCTGGTATCGGCATCGGTGATGCGCTCAAATCCCGCATCGGCGAGAAGGCTGTCAAGTCTGGCGGCTGTAGTTTCATCCAGGCTCTCCTCCTCTATCTCGGCGCTCCCTATATCAACCCGCCTCGCATGGAGTCCCGCCTCGCGGAGCAGATCGGCAAGAGCGTTGACACAATGTCGGCACACCATATTTTTTATATTGAGAATCATACAGTCACCAGTCGAATATATTGCGCAAAATCCACCAGCCAATTGTTATGGCGAAAACAGTCCATATAACCGTGCTGCCGTTCAGCCGGTTGTAAAGTCGCGGATATCTGTTTTTATACAGGCTGCCGAAGCCCAGAAGAGCCAGCAGCGGCAATGAGAGGATGAGAATGGAGTTATAATGCCACGCCTGAGCCAGATTGCCGTGCATAAGGGCATGGAGAGCGCGCTGGGAGCCGCAACCGGGACATTTCAGCCCGCTGAGTGAAAGGAATATGCAGCGCGGAAAGGGATTGTGGGCCGGGTCAAAACTCGCATATATCAGCAGGAATGAGGCAAGAGCCACAATCCCGCCGATGTATAGGGTCAGCCTGGCGTTACGGGTCATAGCAGGGAGATGAGTATCTGGAACGGTAAGGAAATTAGTCCCAGTACCACTGTAACCAGAATCCATATAGCTGCCGCGTCAGAGGCTTTCTGAGCGCCGTCATAGTCGCCGGAGGTGAATCGGGAGTTTACCTTAGAGGAATAGATGATAGCCACTATGCCGGTGGGAATACAGCATAGAAGAGTGGTGATGATGCTCCACACAAGGTAAGTGGGGGGCATAGGCTTCTCTTGCCGGGGCACTTCCGGTATGTAAGGTGTCTGATGCCATGTGCCGGTGTAATCGGGGGGATACATCGGCACCGGAGGGATATTGACCTCCAGGCATTGGGTTATTTCGGGCACGGCTGAGGCTTCGCACCAGTCGGCAAGACCGGCGCGCCACACAGGTGTTTCCTGGCGTATTCCCAGTTCCATGAGCTCCCCGAAGCTCACGGGACCGATTCTCATGCCGTTGTGTATCGCCCAGTAGCGGTAGTTGTTATTTTCCATTAGAAGAAGTTCTTAGAAGAATTTCTCATCAGTTCCGATAATGTCGCTCAGAAGGTTATTGGCAAGGCGGCTTGCTCCGATGCGGAAATATTCGTTGTTGAGCCATTCGTCGCCGAGAACACTCTTTACTATGCAGTAATAGCCCAGGGCTTCTTCTGTGGTTACAATGCCTCCCGCTGCCTTGAATCCAACTTTTCTTCCGGTTTGGGCATGATACTCCTTGATGCACTGTGCCATGATATAAGCCGCTTCAAGGCTTGCACCGGGATATTCCTTGCCGGTTGAGGTTTTGATGAAATCAGCACCTGAGTACATTGCCAGGATAGATGCCGCGCGGATATTCTCAGCTGTTTTGAGGGCACCGGTTTCCAGAATAACCTTTAGCTTGCTGTCGCGGCAGGAGTGTTTCAGTTCGCCGAGTTCGTCACACACCTCTTCCCAGTCGCCGTCAAGAAAGTTGCCGAGGTTCATCACAACATCTATCTCATCGGCTCCTCCCTCCACTGCAAGAGCTGTTTCTGCCACCTTGACTTCCGGAAAGGTCTGTGAGGAGGGGAATCCGCCGGACACTGCGGCTATCTCTACCTCGCTCACTTCCAGAATGGTGCGGACAACCTGCACGAAGTTTGGATAAACGCATATTGCCGCAACGCTCGGCAGGTCACCGTGTTCGTTTTCGAAATCATTCACTCTTTCGGTGAATTTGGCAACGCTTGACGGCGAGTCGGTTGATTTGAGGGTGGTGAGGTCGATGCAGCTGAAGATGAGTTTCAGATTTTCAGGTGTTCTGGCACTTTTGAGATTGTCGTTGAGAATCTTCTCGACTGCTGCCTTTACCTCTTCATCGTTGGTTGTCACCTTGCTTTTTGCAACGGTGTCCTGATATTTGTCTGCCATATATGTTATTTTTTATTGTTTGTCGGTTTGATCTTTCAGTTTTGGGTTGTTCCTGTGCCTGTCAATGTCTCTGACATTTTTCTTGGCTAAATTGTTCATGATAGCCTCGGTGAGGTCTATGCCGGTTTGGTTTGCTATCGCGGCGGCTACCCAGAGCAGGTCGGCGAGCTCATCGGCAAGGTCGAGATTGTCACCTGGCTTGGCTGACTGGTCGCCGAAACGGCGTGCCATTATCCTCGCTATCTCGCCGGTTTCCTCGGCAAGGATTGCCATATTTGTGAGGGGTGAAAAGTAACGTACCCCCACAGTGGTGATCCATTCGTCCACCATCTTCTGAAAGTCGGCTACCGTTATCTCTTTTACTCCGCTCATTCCTTTAGTTTTGAGTCAATTATTATGGTTACGGGACCATCGTTGGTAAGGGTTATCTGCATGTCCGCTCCGAACACTCCCCTTGCCACACTGCGTCCTGTAATGCTTTCAAGTTGCGTGCAGTAAAGCTCGTAGAGCGGCCTGGCAACATCATGTCCGGCAGCACGGATGTAGCTCGGGCGGTTGCCCTTGCGGGTTGAGGCGGTGAGGGTAAACTGGCTCACTGCCATTATGTCGCCCCCGGCTGTGAGTATGTCAAGATTCATCACCCCCTCGCTGTCGCTGAAAATGCGTAGTCCGGCGGTTTTTGAGGCGAGCCACTTCGCATCTTCGGCGGTGTCGCCATGCTCAACACCCACAAGCACCATCAGTCCGCCACCTATGCCGGAATACACCTTTCCGTCTATGGATAGCTCGGCGGCTGTGACACGTTGTATTACCAGGCGCATGGCTCAGTACTAATCGTAAAAGTAAAACATTCTTTCCATCGGCAGCCATTTCTCTGAGGAGCTGGCTCCTTCCTTTGCATCCTGGAGCTGAGACATATAGTCTTCCCACTCCTGCTGACGGGGCAGGGTGGCAAGGCGGCTCATTGCGCTGTCCCAGTCAAAATCGGCGGGGGTTTCAACTATCATCACCAGCTCGGTGCCGCGTATATAAATCTCCATTTCAAGCACACCCACCTCCTTGAGACCGTCAATAATCTCTTTCCAGATGTTGCCCTTTGCGTGTCGGGTGCAATATTCATCTATAACGGCTTCATTACGCAGGGTAAGGGTTCGCACATAGCGCCGGGTGTCGGTGCCGAATCTTTTAACGGGATAGCCCTGAGGAGTTGTATTCATATCTGTTTCAGCGTTTTGGTCTTGGGTTGGTATTAGGTTTGGGAGAGCGTATCTTGGCAAGATCATCCATGAGTTTGTGCATATCTATCTCGGTTTTGCCTGAAAGACGCTTGAGTGCGCGGACATTGCTGTGCTGGGTGTCAGTGCGGTACGATTGCCAAAGGAAGGTAACAGCCTTGTCGGCATCGCGGTTGGTGCACATTCCCGGCACTGCGAAATATTCGGCATTCACTATCTCGGTGATGTTGCCGGCTGCGAAGAGGTCAAAAAGAGCACGGTATTTATCACTCTTGAGTGACTGACGGTTCCACACTTTTGAGGAGTTCAGATATTCCAGATCGGCTTTCTCCGCATCGGTATTTGCAGGAGCCGCTTTTGGTGCGGGTTCTGGTTCGGCTGCCGGTGCTGCTGATGCTATGCTGTCGGTAGCGGTGATAGCGGTACTGTCGGCAGCCGCTTCTGTGTCGGCGGGTATGGCGATGGTGTCTGCGATGGTGATGACCGCATTATCCTCCTGAGTGCCGCTCAGAGCAATCGCGGTGACATCTGTGCTTTCTATATCCGAGTAATCGGAGTCGGGTATCAGCGCGGGCAGATATTTCACGGCTGCCCACCCGGCTGCAAGGGCTATGAGTATGAAAGCAATAATCACCAAGGGGTTGCTCTTTCTTTTATGTTTGCCGGGATTGGTGACAAATTCCTCCTCATCCTCCTCGATAAAGCTCTGAGGCTTAGGGTCGGTGTAAAACGACCGGCGGCTGTCCTGCTGCGGTTGAGGCTGCACCCTGCAATCTTTGGTATCCACCTCAAAATCAGGCACCGGAGCAGTGCGCAGTCTCACCAGGCTCTCCTCTTCCTCAATCGGAACAGCAGTGGCGTCAACAGCTATGATTATTGCCGCCTCCCGGTCACCTCCGCTAAAGCGTGCCGACACTATATCTGTCAGCGAAGCAGTAGAGGTGAAGGTGCGCATTGCGCGGTGAAGCGCGGGAGTTGTCTCGGCAGGATAGCAGCAGGGGGAAGGCACTGTGTGAAAGCCGAATACCTCAAACAGCTCCTCGGCTTTGAGGCCCGGCAGAGTGACGCACTCTCTCAAAAGCCTCACCACCGCCTGCGGCTTGATGCGGCACCCTTTGTCAATACCTATGGTAGCCGCAACCGTCTCGGTGCCGCTCTGCTTCCACAGCGACACTATATTCTGGTTGCCGGAAGTGTCAAAAACATAGACCTCCTCTGCGTTTACAAACATTTCCAGAGGATTACCCATGAACAGAGGGGTAATCTCTTTTCCGAAAGAAATCAGGGCGTTTACCTGATCTTCACTATTTATTGTTCTGAGTGATAACGATATATAAGAATAATCTGTCATGACTTTTGGCTTATGACTGCAAATTTACTCAACTTAAAGGTATAATACAACAATAAAGTCATAAGTCACCACTCTGACCTGTGACCTACTTCTGGTTTGCGCGTTGACGATGTCTAAGTCCCGGCATCCGAAAAATAAGAAAGGCTATTACTTCCAAAGGCAAGGGAAAGTGCGGTGTTAAGCCCGATCTATTCCTTTTTTGAAAAAAACAGCAAAAAAATTTGCAGGTTATAATTGTTATTGTAACTTTGCAAACGGAAATCATCAATAACACACAATATATATTATATGAATAACACACTTTCCTGTTCACGGCATCATCGCATAGAGGTTGATTGACCCTATTCTGACGCGCCGGATTGTTCGCTAAGCCGGAAACTGAGATACTCTTATGTTGTGAAGAAAGATCTGGATGAGAGTGCCTGTAAACGCAAGGATAGTTTGAAAACCGGTTTACCAACTGTAAGACGGGTGCCTTTGTTAAATATATTGTCTCTGTCAGATATGGTAATTAGCCATCTTTTTTGCCTGTACGATTATCCCAACGGCAAGTGTAAGTCATATAATATTCACCATATAAGCGCGCTTAAAAACAAATACTGTGATTAACCCTCAACCCCCACAGCCTATGAAATAAAAAACTGAATATTTTCAGCCTTAGCGCCACCGTAATCGTGGCACGGCTATGATTATTGATGATTATCCGCCTGCGGGACTGTTCCGGAACAATCTTTCGGAATAGTCCCGCTATTTTTTATGTGCGGACGTTTGCCGATTCGCGGATAAGCGGTAATTTTACGCTAAAATTTATATTCATGAAACAACTCTTTCTTTGTGCAGCTGTTTATCTGGCTGCCTTTATGCCGGCTTTCGGTGCTAAGCAGCAGGATATTGCCGATAGTTCGGCTGTTTATGGCGTGGCGTTCTACAATCTGGAGAATCTGTTCGACACCATAAATGCAAACGGTAAGTTTGACCTGGAATTCAGCCCTCAGGGCAACCGCAAATGGAATAGCGAGAAGTATAACCTCAAGCTTAACAATCTTGCTAACGCAATCGCGGGAATGGTGAGCCCGCTCACTCCCGGAGGACCGGCGGTGATAGGTATCGCAGAGGTGGAGAACGAGAGTGTTGTGGCTGATCTGGTTGCCGCCAAACCGCTTGCTGCCAGAGGACTGAAATATGTGCATCATGATTCGCCGGACGCTCGTGGCATTGATGTGGCTCTTCTGTATGACCCGGCTCAGTTTGAGGTGACGGCTGTAGAGCCACACCGTCTTTTTGTGGAGAGCAATCCCACTTTTCTTACACGCGATCAGCTGTGTGTCAGCGGAGTGCTCGGCAAAGACACCATAAGCGTGATTGTGAACCACTGGCCTTCGCGACTCGGCGGACAGGAGCAGAGCGAGTACCTGAGAGTTGCGGCTGCACAGCTCAGCAAGAGTATTGCCGACAGCATACGCAAAGCCTCTCCGCTGCGTCCTATAATTATAATGGGTGACTTGAAC
>JAIDQW010000513.1 GCA_029062075.1 Paramuribaculum sp. | reverse complement strand
CATATATAAGGAGTGTGGAGCTTTACCAGTTCATCAGGGAGTGTGGCAATGATATCCTCTACAATATCCACAATGGTGGTTCCGGTAATCTGTGAAGTGTCATAATCCTTTCCCATGAGTGCTTTTCTGAGTGCCTGCGAGGGGTTGTCTTCGCTGTGGAGTGCAATTTCAAAGCGGGAAATCAGTGACTTTGTTTCCTTCAGGGTCTTGAACCTGGCATTAGTTGGAGCGGTAAAGGGGTAGGCAATATTTCTGAGGGTACTGATAATCAGCCTTACAGCCGGAGAGTCGGAAACCGGCATGAGGTCATCGGAAATTATATTGAACTTATGCTCAAACTCCTCCTGATTGGCTATGAGATAGGAAATGATTTTGTGTCCGTCATTTTTTTTTCTGACAAGCACGGCAATATCGTTAGGGCGATACCCGCTTCTGAGCTGCCGCTGAATATCATCAGCTAGTTTCGGGAGCATAGTGGCGAAATACTCATCTGTGTCAGCCGCTTCGAGCGGAGTGATTTTTATGTAGCCCTTATGGTTGGCATGCTTAGGAGCAATACTCTGGTTTACATTTGAGTAAATATCGCTGAATCCATTCTGTTCAGCAATAGTGGCAAACAGGGCATTGTTGAACTCTACAATATCGCGGCTGCTCCGGTAGTTGGTGTTTTTGCCGGGGTCTGAACCTACAATACGGTTGTCGGAAATCTGTTTGGCAACCTTTTCAGCGAGAAGTGAAGGGTCGGAGTTTCTGAACCGGTAGATGCACTGCTTCTCATCACCGATAATCAGTGAATCGTCTCCGTTACCCACTCCGGTGGTAACGAGCGGTTTGAGACACTCCCACTGAATGGTTGAGGTGTCCTGAAATTCATCAATAAGGTAATGGTTGAGTATAACTCCGAGACGCTCATATATAAAAGGTGTGTCATCTTCACCTATAATGGTGCGCAGCAGGCTGTTGGTGTCGGAGAGTAGCAAGGCGTTGTTTTCCACCCTGTACTCTTCAATGTAGCTGTAAATTTTCACCATCATTGCGAGCATAAACATGTTTGTGCGCAGACGATTCAGAATGTACTCGGTGTTTAAGAGTTTCTCAAGTGCCTTGGCAGCCTCGATGATCTCGGAATCAGGTGCGGGATAGCCCGGATTTTTGTCTAAGAAAGTGATGAATGCCTTGTTATAGGCAGGTGTTTCAGTCTGAGCAACCCTGGTTGTAACGCTTCCGCATTTGTACTTATGATCGGCAGCGGCTTTGAAGTCAGCGTACATGTATCTGTCAACCGGATTTGAACTCAGCGGGGGTATCGAGTCGATAGACCTTACCGCATTGATGCACAATTCCGTAGCATTATCCTGCAGCTGCCTGAGAGTGTTCTTAATGGCTGTAAATACCGTTTCTATTCTTGTTGGATCAGCAAAATAGGCTTTAAGATTCTCGTATGCATCATCAAACCGGTCGTTGCTGAGATCTGCCACAGTTCTGGAAATTTTATTGTTGAGTCCGGAGTCTCTGCTGAACATCATCACGCTCTGCTCGTTTCTCAGACAATCAACAAGATAGTCGGTAATGCCTTTTATATATTTGGCTGTATCCTTATCGTTTCGGTTGAGCGATTCAAAAAAGCGATGCATACCTTCGGTGATGGCGTCATCGTTGTTGAGCTCAAGCTCATAGTCGCCGGTAAGCTCCGCCTCTCTGGCAAAGGTTCTGAGAATGGTCTGGAAGAAGGAATCGATTGTGCTGATGTTGAAATAGTTGAAATCAAACAGCAGAGTGCGTAAGGCTTTCCCGGCAGCCTTTTGCAGCTGCTCCGGAGTGCATTGAAACTCGTTTGTGAGCATCTGAAGGTATGCTGTGTCCATTCCGTGCGCAAGTGCAGACAACTCCTTCACTATCCTCTCCTTCATCTCTTCGGTAGCCTTGTTAGTGAAAGTAATGGCGAGAATATTACGGTGGTTATCGCCATAGCGTGAGCGCAGCTTATGCCTGTCTGTGCCCTCAATCTTTGTGCCGAGCAGGGTTTTGATATATTCGTAAGCAAGTGTGAAAGTCTTGCCGGATCCGGCAGAAGCCTTGTAGATTGTCAGCATAAAGAATACGTGTCAGATAATACGAGCCTTGAATCCCATAGCAGCGAGTGCCTTGAGGGTATCCTGCCGCCTGTCTCCCTGAATTAGAATCTCCCCGTCGCGGGCAGAGCCTCCGCAGCCGAGTGTCTTTTTAAGTTTTGAAGCAATGTCTTTGAGCGTAACGTCGTCACATTCAAAGCCGCAGACAATAGTAGCCTGCTTGCCGGCGCGTCCTTTCTTTTCAAACACAATGTCGAGACGGGGCGATTTTACCTCCGGCTCAATGGTTTCCTGAGCAAGAGTATCTTCTCCTTCGGGCAGCGAATCTCTCAGGCTGCTTAACTGGTCAAGCCAATCCATAGCAATCAATCGTCAAGGTGAAGCGAATCGGTGGGAATATCTGAGGAGTGTACTATAGCCGACAGCAGCATGGCATGTGCGGTGTGCTCCGGTGCTACATTATTGTAGAAAGCGTTTGCCGAGTCGGGGTTGATTTCAAATGCCTTACGATAGCACTCGGTGGCGTGGGACACGTGGTCGCCCTGGTCGGCTGAGTCAGCCAGCTGCATATATACCAGCGAAAGTCGTCCGAGCTGTCGCGGCGTGAGGTCCTGTAGCTGCTTGTCACCTAAGATATTATTAGAGACGCTCTCAGCAACCGTCATGTCGCCCTGCGCAACAGCCATTTCGGCTTCCCTGAGATTTTGCTCAACGGCATCTTCATAGGAATTAGAGCAAGAAACGGTGACAGCCGCTAAAATTGTGAAAATAATGTGGGAAATAAATTTTCGCATAATATATAAGTGTGTTAGCTTAACACGAGTTTGAATTTATCAATAAATTTGGCAACAAAGGGGTTTTCCTCAATGATTTTGGCGAGTAGTTCTCGGTCGTTGAGTGTGTATATAACCTCATTCTCCGATTCGGAAACCGATACGGTAACGGTTACGGAGTCGTTTCGGAGCGCGTCTCTGAGCCATTGGTTTATTCTTGGCAGAGCCTCGGTCATGATTTCAAGTTGCATCACATTTGTGACTTTAGCCTCGAAGTTTATGTTGTCGCTGCTCTGCGGCATATAGAATCGCATGGCGTTGACAAGGATATGCTCCTTGCGGTGATTGTCAGCGAAATTATTCCATGCCGCAGCAAATTCATCAGCGGTAAAGGGATTTGTGCGTGCTGTTGCCGGAGCCTCAGTCTGCCGAGTATTGACGTCGGGTCTGATAACTCCCTGCCGCATGGAAAAATTGGGCAACTTCAGGGTGGTGCCTTTCGGGGGGGTAGAGGTGGATTTGCTGCCGTAAGCGAAAGCCGGCATTTTGGGCGCGGACACAGCGGGTGCCTGCTGCTGAGGGACCTGCTGAGTTACCGGTGCAACGGGTGTCTTCTTCGGGAGTTCTCCCTGTGGCACCGCCTTGGTGTTTGCAGCGTCGATAGGTTTCAACCGCCCCTCTCCGTCGCTGCTGTTAGGGGAGGGGCTGAGTGATTGGCATATTTTGGCGAGCGTCAACTCAATAAGGAGTTGCTTGCCCGATGTTGTGCGGTAATTGAGGTCTGCCTCGTTGCACAGGTTCATGGCTCGGAATAAAAATCCCGGTGTGCACTTCGCCGCAGTCTTAGCCAATGCCTCGCGTGCTTTTTCGCCGGCATCAATGAGTGCGAGAGTAGCCGGATCCTTAGCCGCGAGCAAATCTCTGAAATAGGCTGCGAGTCCGTTTATAAAGAAGTGCGAGTCAAATCCGGCATCGCGTATTTCCTTGTAAATAACCCATGTTGACAGCACGTCGCCTGCAAGAAATGCATCAAGAAGGCGGTCGTAGTACTTGTAGTCAAGCACATTAAGGTTGTCTATAGCCGACTGATAGGTGATATTTCCGGCACTTGAAGCCGCCACCTGGTCAAAAATCGACAGGGCATCTCGCATAGCACCGTCGGCTCTCTGCGCAATAATGTTCAGAGCCTCCTCTTCTGCTGTAATCCCCTCTTGCCCTGCAACAAAAGAGAGGTGTGCAATCATGTCGGGAATCGTGATGCGGTGAAAGTCATAAATCTGGCAGCGTGACAAAATCGTGGGTATGATTTTGTGCTTTTCAGTAGTGGCGAGAATAAACACCACATAGCTCGGCGGCTCTTCAAGTGTTTTAAGAAAGGCATTGAATGCGGCGGAGGAGAGCATGTGGACCTCATCGACAATAAATACCCTGTATTTACCCACAGAGGGTGGTGTCTGTACCTGCTCGGTAAGGGCTCTGATATCGTCCACGCTATTGTTTGATGCGGCATCAAGCTCTATGATGTTTAGCGAAGTGCCGGCATTGAAAGCCTTGCAGGATTCACATTCGTTGCAAGCCTCGCCATCCGGAGTGCGGTGCTCGCAATTGATTGTTTTGGCGAAAATACGGGCGCATGAGGTTTTTCCTACCCCTCTTGACCCGCAGAAAAGGTAAGAGTGAGCGAGTTTGCCTGATGCCACGGCGTTTTTTAGCGTTGTGGTCAGAGCTTTCTGCCCCACCACAGTGTCAAAAGTAGCCGGTCGGTATTTTCTTGCCGATACAAGATATGGTTGCATCAAAAATTGAAATAGTGAAAAGTGTTAGTCAAAAATTAGTATGCTTACAAATGTACAAAAATATTTTGAAAAAAATATCCGGGGTGAAGAATCGCATCTCCACCCCGGACTTTAACGAGTATAAGCAGATTTTTTTAATCGACTTTGATTTTTACGGCTGCAGCTCCGGGTATGCGTACAATGTATATGCCACGGCTCAATCCGGTAGCGTTGACCCTGCGTCCGTTAATGTCGTATATTTCGCTGCCTTCGGGCGCAATGATTGTATTGCCTTCGGTTCTGACGGCATCATTGTCGGTGCGGTCAGAATCAATACCGTCGATACCTGTCGGAACATACCAGACATTGTAGTTAGCCACCTTGCCCGGCAGAGCTTTGGACGCCTCCTTGAGTATTGCGAAAATGGAACCTCCTCCGGGGAATTCAAACTCAGCGGTGTATTTTTTGCTTGAAAGGGTAGGTGTAGAACCATCGGTGGTGTAGAAGATATCGTATGTTCCGGGTTTGAGGTTTTTGTTTTCCGGTTCAATCTTCACCAAAGGCACTCCTTTTTCATTATACCGGTGGCTGAATACGAGTCCTCCGCTGATGGGCGAGTTATTGTTGTCATCATCCTCCACACGAATCATGGTGAGGTGAGTGCAAACACTCTCCTCATAGCCCTCGCGGACAGCCTTTGCATGTATGAAGCAGTTTTTCGCAACAGTGAATGGCTGTGCGTAAACATTCCATAAGGAGGTAGGGGGAACCGGATCCGTAGAACTATCGGCTATATAATAGTAAATGGTAGCCGAAGATGCTCCGGTAGGAGTCAGTGTGACAGTGGTGTAGGGATTGAATCTGATAGTACGTAAAGTGGTAGTGCTACCCACATTAGAAATGAAGTAATCACCGAAAGAAGCCCTGACCGGGAGAGTTGTGGTTACTTTCTCCACTTCTGTAGGCCAGAGTTCGATATTTCCGTCATCGCCGAGCATTGCAAATCCGGTAACATTATAGCATGCAGCTTCAGTTTTGTCTGCCGCATCCCAGTCAAAGCTCGGTTTCAGGATATTATGGTTAACTTTAATCTGCTCACCTTCGCCCTTTTCGGTGATAAGAACCCACTGGTCAGACGTCTGAGCCTCTGTTTCTGCGGTTTCCACCTTGAAGCCGGTAAGACTTACGCCGTTAAGTTTCACATATCTGCGGGCGTGTGATGCGGTGAGAGTGTTGACGATATCCGGTTCGTGAGTAATATCCTCATCAAGCTCGGCGGGTTTATCCTTAGAGCCGAATTTGAAAAGGTCTTTGTAAAGCGGTGTAATATGCGCTCCGCGTATAACGGATAATTCATCGATAATATGGGGTGTAATCACCATGTCGTTGAGGTAATCGTCAACATTAATCTTATCAAGGTCGATAGCTTCTTCATCAATCTTGACGGGGAGGTAGTGACCCTGGGTGCCGCGGACAAAGAAGTATTCTCCACCCTTGGCAACCACACGCACGTTTGCAGTGAGGTGGTATGGAATGCCCTCCTGCGCCTGGCTCAGGAAGTTGATGATATATCTGGTTTCAACACCGGTTTTTGTGAAGAGTGTGTCGGCAACTTCACTGTTAGGCATACCGTTTGCAAGCACATAGGCTTTAATCACGGTGTTTTTTGAGATAGTGAAGGGTTTGGTG
>JAIDQW010000512.1 GCA_029062075.1 Paramuribaculum sp. | reverse complement strand
CTCGTAATAGCCGAAATAGAGCTTGACAGTGTGAGCGAAAAAGTGGAACTTCCCGACTATATCGGGAGGGAAATTACAAACGATGCGAGGTACTACAACTCATCTTTGTCGATATCCGGGGAGATACCGATATAATCAGCGAGCATGTTCCATTGACCATCCTCCACCGAGAGATTTGTATAACATCACCAGCGCGATACGCTCGTCTCTGACAGCATTACTCAATCCAATCTCAGCATCAAGATAACGCCGCTGAGCATCCAGCACGTCAAGATAGCTGCCTCCACCCAGATATTGAAGCCTTGCATGAGCGGTATATTTCTTTGCCGCATCTCTCACGGCGATACGAGAATCAGTGAGTTCGCGGGTCTTGATATAATCAGCGAGTGCATCTGCGGTTTCACGAAACGCCTCCACAACAACCTGCTCATACTCATATCCTGCCTGATTATATGCTGCTACAGCAGCTTTATAATTTCTCTTTTTTCTGCCAAAATCGATTATCGGAGCAAGAATATTACCCGAAATCAACGAGTAAGGAGCGGAGAAAAATTTATCAAAAGTATCATTTTCAATTCCTCCTGTAAGGTTGAAACTGAACTTAGGGAAACGGTCGGCATGAGCCACCCCGACAGCGGCAGCCGCCTGAGCAAGCCTCATATCCGATGCCCTAATATCAGGACGACGCTTAAGCAAATCTGAAGGCAATCCCAACGGCACATATCTGGGATGAACAGCTATTTCGCCCGTAGCATTCACCTGAAACTTCTGCCCCGGAAACTCGCCTACGAGAACAGACAGAGCATTGCGGGTGGCCTCCGCTCTCTTTTCAATTGCCGGAATAAGCGCCTTAGCCGTAGCATATTCCACCTGAGCCTGGATATAAGGCAGCTCGGAGGTGAGTCCGCCTTCAAATCTCAGCTTCGCTTTAGATAGTTCCTCAGCTCTTGTTTCAATAGTTCTACGCACGATTATATCCTCATTTTCAATAGCTATGAGATTGAAATAAGCGGTAGCTGTCTCAGCAATAAGTGTGATTTGCATAGCACGCATGTCTTCAACAGAAGCCAAGTATGCCGCTTTATTCTTTTTGGCAGACCATCTCAAATTTCCGAACAGATCTGCCTCCCAGCGAAGTGTGCCCTTTACCCCATATTCGTTATCGCCAGAGAAAGACTCGCCTGAATAGTGTTCTGTTTCACGCTGCGCATAGGCGTTGATGCCAATTGTGGGGAATAATTCAGCTTTTGACACTCCGTACATCTGACGGAGGCGTTCAATATTCTCTGCGGCTGCCTGAAATTTCTTATTATTTTCGAGAGCCTTATAAATCAGAGAATTGAGGAGAGAATCACCATAAAACGTCCACCATTCAACATCGGCAATAGATGTAGAATCTGTCATCCCCGGAATAGAGTCGGGAATTTCGAGGCTGACAGTTCTGCAATGTCTCATAGCTGAACATGAGCCGCACATGATATTAACTGCAATGAACAGTACCGGAACAAGAGCATATATAATTTTTCTCATTTCTTTTTACTAAGCTTATTGGTAATTTTCATCACATTTACAAAGAAGAACGGCACAAAAACGATGCCAACCGTTATAGCCACAAGCATGCAGAAAAATACTCCTGTGCCAATGCCCTGCCGGCTTGCAGAACCCGGTCCGGAAGCAAAAACGAGAGGGAGAAGCCCAAGCATAAATGCGAGGGATGTCATGACAATCGGGCGGAAACGCAGTTTAGCCGCATCAAGTGCCGCCTGAGCGGGAGTTCTCCCCTCCTCAACTCCCTCTTTTGCAAACTCAACAATAAGAATAGCATTCTTAGCAACGAGTCCTACAAGCATAACCAATCCAATCTGGAAATAAATGTTGTTTTCCAGTCCGCAAAGCCAAACTCCGAGGTAAGCTCCGATTCCGGCAACCGGAAGGGATATGATGACAGCAAGGGGAACAGACCAGCTTTCATACTGCGCCGCAAGGAAGAGGAATACAAACACAAATGCGAGTGCAAGGACTATGCCGGTCTGACCGCTCTGATGCTGCTCCTGATAGGAGAGTCCGCTCCATTCCACTCCGATATTATCGGGAAGTTTCTCGCGCACAATCTGCTCAACCGCAGCCATTGCCTGCCCCGAACTATATCCTTTAGCAGCCTCGCCTGTGACAGTTGCCGCCGAAAACATATTGAATCGCTTAATAGAACCGGGTCCTGTGGTGTAGTAAGAGCTGCCAAGAGAAGTTACCGGTACCATCATGCCTCCACTACCCTTAACATAAAATAGATTGAGGTTATCTCTTTTTGCACGGTAAGGTGCCTCGGCTTGAATGTACACCTTATATACACGGTTAAACATGTTGAAGTCATTGATATAAACCGAACCGGTAAACGCTTTCATGGTAGCAAAAATATCAGCCATGTTAACACCCTGCAACTGAGCTTTGTCCCTATCAACATCAAAGTATAGCTGTGGGATATCGCTCTGCATCGAGGTTGAAAATCCACTCAACTCCTTAGCCTTTTCTGCATAGACTTTCAGAGTGTCAACGGCAGCCTGCAGGTCAGCATAAGTAGCAGAGCCACGAGCTTCAAGTACCATTTCAAATCCGCCGGAAGATCCGAGTCCGGGAATAATCGCCGGTGTTGATAAATAAACTTTGCTCTCGGGGTACTGAGAAAGCTCTGCCATAGTCTCCTCCATAATGTTTTCGATATTTCCGCTTTTTCTCTCGTCAAGCGGTTTCAGGATAACAGTGAGCTGACTGTGCGACTGGTTTGTACCCATACGTGGACTTGTTCCGGCAACGGTGAGCACATGCTCCACATCCGGTTGCTCCATAAGCCATGCCATAGCCCGTTCAGTGACCCTGCGAGTGCGCTCTATTGTAGCACCCTCAGGCAACTCCAGTTCAACGGTAAAGTATCCCTGATCCTCCTTAGGCATGAAACTTGTCGGAACCACCCTGTTCATAAGCCAGATAGCGACAAGAATGATGCCATAAACAGCAATCATTCTTTTGGGGAGTGACAAAGCTTTGCGCACAAGGCAACAATAGATGCTATTTCCTTTTTCAAGGGTATTGTTGATTGCCCTGAAAAAACGGTTTTTCTCTCCGGTTTCATACTTCAGGAGCATAGCACACATTACCGGAGATAATGTCAATGCAACCACAGTAGAAAGAATCACCGACACCGCGATAGTGATTGTAAACTGCCGATAAAGCTGACCCGTTATACCGGGCAGGAAACTTACCGGGACAAATACAGCGCATAGTACCAGCGACATAGCTATGAGTGCACTGCTTAGTCCGCTCATAGCCTTACGAGTGGCTTCTTTGGCGGAAATGCCCTCTTCCTCCATTATTCTGTCAACATTCTCTACCACAACAATGGCATCATCCACCACAATACCTATGGCAAGAATCAAGCCTAACAGGGTGAGCATATTAAGGGAGAATCCGAATATCAGCATGACGCCGAATGTACCTATCAGCGATATAGGCACGGCAACGACAGGAATGAGAGTGGCACGCCAGTTCTGGAGCGAAAGGAAAACCACAAGTATCACAAGTATAAGAGCCTCAAAGAGCGTGCGATAGACATGATGTATAGACTCCGAGATATATGTTGTCATGTCAAACGGTATCTCGTAGGTAATACCTTCCGGGAATCCTTTGCTTATGTCATTCATCTGCTTCTTTACAGCATCAGCCACATCCATAGCATTTGAGCCGGGCAACATCGTAATCTCCAACACGGCTGCATTCTCACCGTTAATCCCACTCTCGGTGGCATAGCTTGATGCCTCAAGAGAAATTCTTGCAACATCTTTCAGTCTTATCAGAGAACCATCTGCATCTGCCCTGACAACGACCTCCTCAAACTCAGTTACTGACGAAAGTCTGCCAGGAGCGGTAATAGGAACTGTCAAATCTATTCCCTCCATTGGAGCCTGCCCAAGCACACCGGCTGCACTCTCACGGTTCTGATCCTGAAGTGCCTTCTGCAAATCGCTCACTGTGAGCCCGAGGTCAGCAAGTTTATCAGGTTGTACCCATATCTGCATGGCATAATATCGTCCGCCTACATTCCTGATAGAACCGACTCCGGGGATACGTCGCAGCATATCTATGATATTCAGTGTCGCATAGTTGCTAAGGTATATTTCATTGTATTTGGGATCTGATGACAGGATTGTTATGGTCATCAGCTTGCTTGCCGTTTCTTTCTCCACAGAGATACCATTTTTGATAACCTCTGCGGGAAGACGTGATTCAGCCTTCTTGATACGGTTCTGTATATCAACTGCCGCAAGCTCGGGATCAGTGCCTATGTCAAATGTAACGGTTGCTGAAAATCCGCCTGAGTTAGAGCTGGACGACTGCATATATATCATTCCGGGAGTACCATTAAGCTCTTGCTCTATTGGAGTTGCAACCGCCTGAGTAACAGTCATCGCATCAGCGCCCGGATAAGATGCTGAAACTTTCACAACCGGCGGAACAATATCAGGGTACTGATCAACCGGCAGCATCATAAGCCCAATCGAGCCAATGATAAGTATGACAATCGATATTACGATTGAAAAAAACGGATGGTCAAGAAAAAAATTCTTCTTCATGGTTACCGGCTGTTAATTCTCAGAAATTTCAGTTGCTGCCTCCGGTTTACCTTTTATGCCGTGACGCAACTTGTGAAACCCTTCAGTAACAATCTTTTCTCCTCCAGCAATTCCTCGCTCCACCAGAATACCGTTGCCAATCTCCGGTCCGGTTTCTACAAAGCGCTTCTCCACCACACTATCAGGCCTCACCACAAAAATATAAGCAGCCCCTTTGTCAACTGTCAGTGCTTTCTGCGGCACAACAACAGCATTATCCCGCACGTCGAGCAGCAATTTCACCTTTGTGAATTCACCCGGTAGCAGATTTCGGTCAGGGTTAGGCATTTCTGCGTGAACTCTGAATGTACCTGTTTTGGGATCAACCTGCGGGTCCGCAAAGTCAACACGCCCCTTGAACGGATATTCCTTGCCATCTGCAAGTGTTATCGACACAGTTGACTCCCATCCTCTTGCCGAGTCAGCCTCACCTATTATTACATTTCGTGATTTGCTGCGCAGGTAGTCTAGCCCTGTCATGCTGAAATCAACGCTCACGGTGTCGGTCTTCACAACAGCCGCAAGGAGAGACTGAGCAGAGGGTCCCACAAGGGTACCAATATCTGTGGAGCGTTCTGAAATATAACCACTTATCGGTGCCTTCACGGTTGTGTAGCCCAGAGTGAGCTGAGCTTGTGTGAGATCTGCCTCACACACAGCCACATCTGCAACTGCTCCTTCGTAGGCGGCAACGGCATTGTCAAGGTCAAGCTGGCTGGCAGCATTCGCCTCAAACAGAGGACGGATTCGATCCAAATCTCGTTTAGCTTTTACCGCAATAGCTTTTGCTTTGTTCAACTGAGCAAGAGCTCTGGTGACTTTCGCACTATAAATAGTAGGGTCTATAATAAACAATGTCTGACCTTTCTGAACATAAGAGCCTTCCTTAAACAAAATCTTCTGTAGATATCCTTCTACTCTCGCCCTTACCTCCACATATTGCTGGGCATTTATTCTGCCAACGTATTCGCCATAAATATCCACATCCTTAGCCTCAACAGGTTCTACTGTAACTATTGGATATGACTCGGTTATATTTTCTTTACCTGATTTGAAAAACATAAGGTAAATTATCAGCAATACAAGAATAACAATAACTGACAGGACCAGTGTCTTTACAGGTTTTGACCACCGCATATAAAAATTAATTATCTCCATCTGAGGGCATAAATGTGAATGATTTCATAACAACACAATAACCAATATTATTGTTTTTTATCAAGGCAAACAACATTTTCCACATGGTGAGTATGCGGAAACATATCTACGGGACGAACTGCTGTTACTGAATATTTCTCATCCAGCAATGCAAGATCACGAGCCTGAGTTGCCGGATTGCAGCTGACATAGACTATTCTTCTGGGTTCCGCTTCCAAAATCACATTAACAACATCGGTGTGCATACCGGCACGGGGCGGATCAACAATCATAACATCCGGTCTGCCGTGCTCCTTGATAAAATCAGCAGTCAGAACATCTTTCATATCTCCCGCATAAAATTCTGTGTTGGTAATGCCGTTGACTTCAGAATTGAGCTTCGCATCACGAATAGCATCCTCAACATACTCACTACCCACAACATGGCGGGCATCCTTTGCAATAAAATTTGCAATTGTACCGGTGCCGGTATAGAGGTCATACACCAG
>JAIDQW010000511.1 GCA_029062075.1 Paramuribaculum sp. | reverse complement strand
ATATTCAGGTAAGTTAAACCTGTATTGCGCAATGGAGATAGACTACCTTGGCAGCGAATGGGGACCCTCGAATCCGTATTTTGCCGCATTGCCGCTTGACTACCGTATAGGCTCGGTGCATTTTATCCCCTCGGCGGAAGGGATGGTTGATTTAGATGGCAGATTTGAATCTTTCAAGGGTAAGATGGCTCGCTATTTTGACAATGACATTGAGTCTGTTGTAAGAAGCTTTTATTCTCAGACAAATGACATGATTTCTGCGGGTGGATTCGATATAATCGGGCATTTTGACAAAATTGGTCATAATGCCGGCCATTTCTTGCCGGGAATAGAAGGTGAGAAATGGTATGAGTCTCTGGTTAATGACACTATAGACAATATTGTTGACTCGGGAATAGCCGTTGAAATAAACACTAAGGCACTTGCTGATCACCGACGATTCTTTCCCTCCCGGAAATATTGGCGCAGGCTTATCGATGCCGGAGTGACTCTTGTTGTGAACAGTGACGCCCACTACCCGGAATTGATTAATGCGGGTAGAGAGGAAGCACTGAGTATTGTCAATTCATTGGTTGGTAAATAGATGAAAATAATAGAGCCGGACAGAACAAAACGCCCGGTGGTGAGTACCCCCGTACCGGTTGACTTACCGCCGCTTAGGAATTTGACCCTTGACAATGGAGTGAGCCTGAGGGTGTATGACCGTCCTGATTGTGAAATGATTGGCATCACGGTGAGCAATCTCGGCGGAATCGCTGAGGCGGTAAATACGCCTGTGGCTGTAATGGCTGCCGTGATGCGCAGCTACGGGTCAAAAAAAATGACCGGGGAGCAGATTGCGGATGCTCTTGAGCTAAAAGGCGCTTTTCTTAAATCATTCTCCTCAGCTCACCACTCTTCTTCAACTATCCTTACCCTTTCAGATAAGGTCCGCTCGGTAATTCCGGTGGCGGCTGAAGCAATTCTGAATTCAGTGTTTCCACAAAGAGAAACCGAAATTATTGCCGCACGTAAAGCGGAGGAGTGTGAAATAGCTCAGACTACAGAGATGTTTAAGGTGAACGCTCGTTCAAAAGAGCTGCTGTTTGGTTTTGATCATCCTCTGGCGCGAACACCTTTGGCTGCGGACTTTCGGTCTGTCGGACATGATGATATTATTTCATTCTATGAAGCTACACAGCACCCTTCAAATCTGACCATACACGCTTACGGGCGTATTACCCTGGATATAGAG
>JAIDQW010000510.1 GCA_029062075.1 Paramuribaculum sp. | reverse complement strand
ATATATTCAAGTCTATTCGTCGGCATCTTCTGATGTGTATAAGAGACATGGGTATTCCTGTGGTTTTATCCAGATAACGCTCCAAGTCTATTGATTCAAGACGAGATTTATTTCTGATTAATTCCGAAGTTTCAACACCACAATCATGGGCTATCTTCTCAACCAATCTGTAGCGCTCCGGATGCACCGCAGTTGCATCCAGAGGATTATTTCCGCCATTTATGCGAAGGAACGGCGCACACTGCTCAAAGGTTTTCTTACCCATTCTCGCCACATCCAACAGATCGTTTCTGGATTTATACGACCCTTTTTCATTCCTGCGGTTCACTATATTTTCAGCAAGAGCCGGTCCGATTCCCGAAACTCTTGACAATAATTCAACTGAAGCAGTATTAACATCCACTCCAACAGCGTTGACACAATGTTCCACTGTAAAATTTAGAGCATTTCTTAATGATGGCTGGTCCACATCATGCTGATATTGGCCCACCCCTATTGATTTAGGGTCAATTTTTACAAGCTCTGAAAGAGGATCCAGGAGACGTCGGGCAATCGACACGGCTCCCCTTAAAGTAATATCAAGATCCGGGAACTCCCTTCTTGCTGTTTCGGATGCTGAATATATACTTGCTCCACTTTCGCTGACAGGAGTGATTACAACCTTACGCGGGAAAGTGACATCTTTAAGGAATGCTGTTGTTTCTCTTGACGCAGTGCCATCTCCTACAGCTATCACATCAATACCATAACGTCCCACAATACTACACAAAGTATCAGCAGCCTGGTAAACATCGAAAACAGGTGCGCATGGATACACTACTTCTATGGCAAGCAGAGTGCCTTGCTCATCAATACACGCAACCTTACAACCGTTCTTAAAACCGGGATCAATGCCCATTACTCTTTTTCTACCAAGCGGTTGAACCATAAGTAGTTGCTTGACATTATCAGCGAAAACCGCAATTGCCGCAGAATCGGCTTTTTCTTTTGTAGAGGCGGCAACCTCTGTTTCTATTGCCGGACGCAGTAACCTTTTATAACCGTCCTTGACCGCCATTCCTATAAGCTGAGCACAAGCGGTTGTGGCTCCGGGACGGACAAACATACGACAAAGTCTGTCAATCATCTCCTCGTCATCAATGCTTATAGACACTTTGAGGATGCCTAAATTTTCTCCCCGCCGCATAGCAAGATAATGGTGAGAATTTGCGATTCGGAGCGGTTTAGAGTATTCAAAATAATTTCTGAAATTATCTCCCTCCGATTCCTTACCTTTTACCACCTTCGCTTCAAGTATCGCGCTTCTGGCAAATTTAGCTCTCACCAAATTTCTTGCCTTCTCGCTTTCACTAATCCACTCGGCAATAATATAACACGCTCCTGACACCGCTTCAGCAGCATCTGTTATCTCGCCTTTTACAAACTTAGCTGCCGATGACTCCGGATTATTCAACTTCTGAGCCATAATTAGTTTCGCAAGAGGCTCCAGACCATTCTCTCTCGCAGCAGTTGCTTTACTCCTTCTACGAGGTTTATATGGTAGATAAATGTCCTCGATTTCAGCTGAATCGAGCGATGAGGCTAATCTTTGTGCCAATTCATCTGTAAGCACTCCTTGACTTGCCAAAGCATCTGCTATGAAGGCTTTCCTTTTTTCAAGTTCCTCCAAAGCCCGCGAGTGAGTAAGAATATTCTGGAGTGCAATTTCATCTAAAGAACCGGTTGCTTCTTTTCTATATCTTGCGATAAAAGGTATAGTAGCCCCTTCATCAAACATTTTCAAAACAGCTGCAACACTTTTGCGCGGGTAATTCAGTCTATTACCGATAATCTGTGCAGTATCAAGAGACATCTTAAATGTGATGATGAGTTAAGTTGTTTTCTTTTTTAGAGTTATCACGGTGATTTCCGGAGTAGCACCGAGTCTCATGGGCAATCCCACAGTTCCGCAACCAATGTTCACATATAGTTGTTTATCTTCAGATTCAGAGTCGCGATAAAGTCCACCCCAGGTTTTATACCTAAGTGCAGCCGGTGAAATACCTGATACTTCAATCTGCATTGCATGAGTGTGACCACTTAATGTCAAGTCAACTTTCACATCTTCATTTCCTGCGATGGAGTCAACCCAATGCGCGGGATTATGGGAAAGAAGGATTTTAACATTGTCATCACTTAGATCGGGATAGGATTTATATAGAGAGCCATATGAGTGAAAAGGCGGGTCACCAATATTTTCCACTCCAATCAAAGCTATTGAGTCATTGCCGTTGACGAGGAAACAGTGATGGTTTAGCAGCAATTTCCACTGCATATCATTTTGCAAACGGATGAGTTGACTTTTATTATCCGCCTTGGCATCATCACC
>JAIDQW010000051.1 GCA_029062075.1 Paramuribaculum sp. | reverse complement strand
TACCATTGCTCGTCCCACCAATTGAGGCTCTGGCATGTGCCCATCTTCATAGGAAGAGCAATGTGCAGAGCCCACGCGTATATGCAGATATGCACCAATAGCCGTAAATGTCTCTCGACATCCGACTATCGGGGTATATATACATAACCATGAACATCTACCGTTGTCTATTCCTGACTGAGATTATGAATTTGCGAGATTCTAAGCTGTCAAGAATCAGACGAAGTAAACGTCTCTTTCAAATATAATAATGCGGTCTCTTCCGCATCCCCTCCGCCGCTCCTGAGAGCTTCTGCTTTGGTACGGCAAAAGTAATTAATTATTTTTAATGCACAAAACTCATAATGTTAAAGCATATAAATAAAGTGGAGACCGGTATTTACGGTCTCCACTTGTTATATTTGAGGTTGGGGATTATTATTTTTCTGCTTCCGCTTCGGGTGCTATGAGTTTGTAGCCTTTGCCGTGGATGTTGATAATCTCGATAGACGGGTCTTCGCGGAGGTATTTGCGGAGACGTGTAATGTAAACATCCATGCTGCGTGCATTGAAGTAGTTATCGTCAATCCAGATTGTCTTGAGAGCAAAGTTTCTTTCAAGTATCTCGTTGACGTGTGCGCAAAGCAGGCTGAGAAGCTCAGACTCTTTAGTTGTGAGCTTATTGACCTTATCGTCAATCATAAGCACCTGTTTTTGTGTATCAAAGGTGAATTTACCAATCTTGTACATGGTAATTTCTTTGCCTTTTTTGCCTTTGACACGGCGTAGGATTGCTTCGATACGGAACAAAAGTTCCTCCATAGAGAAGGGCTTGGTGATATAATCATCGGCTCCAATCTTGAATCCTTCAAGAATATCTTCCTTTAGAGATTTTGCCGTAAGGAAAATGATGGGGACTTCGGAGTTGATAGTGCGGATTTCGCTTGCGAGTGCAAAGCCGTCCTTTTTAGGCATCATCACATCGAGAACGCAGAGGTCGTATTTGCCTTTGAGAAAGGCTTTGTAGCCGCTCTCTCCGTCAGCATAGAGATCTGCATTATATCCTTTTTCCTGTAGATACTCTCTAAGGAGCATGCCGAGGTTTTCATCATCCTCACAAAGCAGGATACGTAAACGGTCTTCCATAAATTCAGTTTTTAGTTATTGGTAATATTATTATAAATTTTGTTCCGGAATTAAGTTCACTTTCCACAGTTATATCTCCCTTGAGTTCCTTGACCATTTTGTGAACGTAGGCAAGTCCGAGTCCAAAGCCTTTAACATCGTGGACGTTTCCGGTAGAAACCCTGTAGAATTTTTCAAATATCTTGCGAAGGTCTTCTTTTCTGATTCCGATGCCGTTGTCCTGCACCGAAATTTCAATTTTGTCAGCAGAGAGGTCGCGTGTAGTCACTACAAGTCTTAGAGGTGTGTCCTCGCGACGGTATTTGACTGCATTGTCGAGGAGGTTGAAAAGCACATTAGTGAAGTGCATCTCATCGACGTTGACCACTGATTGCTGTGCATTTAGCACTGCTTCAATCTGCCCGCCGTATTTTTCTACTTTAATCTTAAATGTGTGCACAATATTGGCAATAGCCACATTTGCATCTATATCCTGAAGCTTAAGGGTTGCTTTCTGCCGCTCAAAGAGTGACATCTGCAACACTTTCTCGACAAGGAAGCGGAGTCGTTTTGTCTCTTCATTAATTACTCCAGAGATGTGTTCAAGCATATTCTGGCTTTTTCTAACCGAAGAGTCATTGAGCATCTGTGCGGCAAGAGATATTGTGGATATCGGTGTCTTGAACTCATGGGTCATATTATTTACAAAGTCATTCTTCATCTCAGTCAGTTTTTTCTGTCTGAAAGTGAGGAATATGGTATAGGTAAACACCACGAGGAGTATGAATGTGAGGATAAACGCGGGGATAATATATCTAAGTGATGAGAGAATATAGTCCTGTTTAGTGGGGAAATATACTTTGATATAATTCATAGCGCTCTTTGCATCATTTGGAAAGAGAGTCTGCACGAACATATTATCATCGCCGGCTTCCTGAGGATCATACCCCGGTGATTTGTATGTAACGGCTCCTGTACGGTTTACGACAGCAAATTCAAATGGCAGTTCAAGACCGTTATTATCAAATTCCATTCTAAGATATGTTGCAACTCTCGCTGAGTCAGCTCTCTGGGCAATAGGGCGATTACTACTCTGACTAATCATTCTGAAAATCACCTCATCAAGCAGAGATCGCTGATAAAGGTACTGATTTCTCAGGATTTCGTGCATTGTAGGCTGCTTGCCAACTGCTTGCATTGATACTCCCGGAGGAGCAAGCTTGGTAAGATCTCCTTTAAGAATAAGAGAACCCTGGTCACCATCCACTGTTGTAAATGACATTTCTATACCACCCTGATCTTTTCCTCCGACAGAGAACCGAGGGAGAACAGATGTTTCTATCTGGGCGATATCTTCTTCAATATAGTATTTGGTTTCGTCTTGCTCAAGAGATGTGGTTACGGCATACAAACTGCGCTTGACGCCTTCCGAGAACTGGTCGTCACGCATCTTTATCATGTTTTTCATATACATTACCTGAACATAAAGCAGTCCGGCAAATGTAAGTGCCATGATTATAGTTATAGCCCAAATGGTTGATTTCTTCATACTCGTTAAGGGTGCAAATCCTTAAATTATTTTTACCTTTATTATGTTAACAACATTAATGGCGTTATTGTTACGGCATTATCAATAAAAAATGCCCACTTTTAACATTTCGCGGTAAAATTAACACTTAAATGTGAAAAATCAAACTCCGGAAGACTTTTATGCTCCCGGAGTTTGATTTTATGTGAGTAAAATGAGATAATATTTATTGCGCTTCAGCTTCTTCATCAAGCTTTTCCTTAGGCAGAAAACGGTGCAACAAGATGAATCCGAGTATTCCGGACAGAACCGATCCTACCACAATGCCGAGTTTTGCATGATTAAGCAAATCGTCCCCGTGAACTCCCATTCCTGCAAAAGAGAGGTTTGCAATGAACAGCGATACCGTGAAACCAATACCACCGAGCATAGCTACAGAAGCCATCATCAGCCAGTTGGCACGGTCCGGCATGGGGGCGAATTTGAATTTGACGGTAAGCCAAGAGAACAGCAGGATACCGGAAAATTTACCGATAACCAGACCTAAAATAATAGCAAGGCTAATTCCCTCCACTATTGATGCGGGGTCAAGTCCAAGCAACAGGATTCCGGCATTTGCGAATGCGAAAAGGGGTACAATAAAGTTATTGACAATCGGATGCAGGGTATCTTCGAGATCCTGAAGCGGAGAGATGCCTTTGTCCGACGCACTTTCAATCTCCTTCAGCCAG
>JAIDQW010000509.1 GCA_029062075.1 Paramuribaculum sp. | reverse complement strand
CACTAAGGAAAAATACCTGCCGTTTATCCGAGAGATACTCACATATATTCTTGAGACCCGTCATCCAAACCTCCGTGTTGAAGATAACGGAATGGTTTTCACAATGGGAGCATCCTCTCCCGTGTCCTGGATGAATGCGGCAATGTATGGTCGTCCTGTCGTTCCCCGCACAGGTTATCTTGTTGAGTTCAACGCACTTTGGTACAACGCCCTGATGTGGGCTGCCAACCTCACCGAAGGGATCCCTGAACTTGAAGCTGAGAGAGCCAAGTGGCTGGAAACAGCTGAAAAGATGAAACCCGAATTCATCAACGCATTCCTCAACGACTACGGTTACCTTTATGACTACGTCAACGGCACTTATGCCGATCCTTCTGTACGTCCCAATATGGCGGTGGCTATCGGGCTTGACTATTCGCCTCTTGACCGCCGTCAGCGCAAGGGTGTGCTTGATGTGGTGACACGTGAGCTCCTCACACCTAAAGGACTCAGAACATTGTCACCGAAGAGCTACGGATACCGTCCGCACTACCTCGGCTCACCGGAAGAGCGCGAAATGGCACTGCATAATGGTCCCGCACGTCCATGGTTGTTCGGATTCTACGCCGATGCATATCTTCGTGTGTTCGGCATGAGTGGGGTCAGCTACATTGACCGTATGCTCATCGGCTATGAAGATGAAATGACAAACGGATGTATCGGCTCACTTTCCCAGCTCTATGACGGCAACCCCCCGTTCAGCGGCAGAGGTGCTATCAGCCACATCACCAATGTCGCTGAAATCCTCCGCACTCTAACTACTCTCAAAAAGTTCAACATGTAATCTCCACACTCCATGAAAGCTCTAATGTTTGGGTGGGAGTTCCCACCGCATATCCTCGGCGGACTCGGTACCGCCAGCTACGGACTCACTAAAGGAATGTGGGAGTGTGGCGATATGGACATAACATTCGTCATCCCCAAACCCTTTGGAGACGAGGACAAAAGTTTCGCCCACATTATCGGTGCATCACAGGTGCCTATCGCATGGCGCGATGTGAGCCGCGAATATGTGGAGCAGAGAATCGGCAACGTTATGAGTCCCGATCTCTACTTCAAGCTCCGCGACCACATTTACGCCGACTTCAACTATATGCACACCAACGACCTCGGCTGTCTTGAATTCTCAGGAAGATACCCTGACAACCTTCTTGAAGAAATCAACAACTACTCCATTTGTGCCGGTGTCATTGCACGCACTATTGATTTTGATGTCATTCATTCACATGACTGGCTGACCTATCCTGCGGGAATTCATGCAAAGCAGGTTACAGGCAAGCCTTTCGTAATTCATGTCCACGCGACCGACTTCGACCGTTCTCGCGGTAATGTCAACCCAACTGTGTTCGGGATTGAGAAAGATGGAATGAATCATGCCGACCATATCATCACCGTAAGTAATCTGACCCGTCAGACGGTTATTGAGAAATACGGCATCGATCCGGCTAAAGTCACCACTGTTCACAACGCCGTGACTCCTTTGAGTGAGGAATTGCTGAATCTGAGTGTTTCAAAACCCAAAGAAAAAGTAGTTACCTTCCTCGGTCGAATAACCATGCAGAAAGGTCCCGAATACTTTGTTGAAGCTGCAGCCAAGGTGCTCAAAAACAATCATAATGTGCGCTTCGTTATGGCTGGTAGCGGTGACATGATGGACAAAATGATTCTTCTCGCTGCGGAAAGAGGAATTGCCGACCGATTCCACTTCCCAGGATTCCAGAAAGGCAAGCAGGTGTATGAAATGCTTAAGGCAAGCGATGTATATGTCATGCCTTCAGTTTCAGAGCCATTCGG
>JAIDQW010000508.1 GCA_029062075.1 Paramuribaculum sp. | reverse complement strand
GTATTATCCACTACTCATCATTAGTTGACGAAGGTACACGTATTGAGCTCACTATAGAACCAGTAGATCACTATGAAGTGAGCGAACTGTATGTGAACAATAAAGATGTAGCAACTGAATATTACGCAAACGATTGTAAATATACTTTTGCTATCAACAACAATATCCGGATTAAAGCTATTATCGAACCCCAGCATCACTCAATTTCCATAACTGAACATCCCCACGGCTCAATATCAGTTTATAAAGAACTTGATGTTAATGGCAATGGCTTGGGTTCAAAGCTTCTGCATGGAGATAGAACGAAGTATGGAACAACACTTTATATCTTTTCGACTCCCCTTGAATCTTACGAGTTTGAGTCTGTGATAATCAATGGAGAGAAAAAGAGTGCTAAAGACGGAAAAGCTTATATAGAGCATTTAGTTGACAGTGATGTGGAAATCATTCCTAACTTTTCGATAACAACAGGTATTGACACAATCCACCTGGATAATGTTGAAGACGAGATAATTATGGTATTTGACCTTTCAGGAAAATACATCGGTAAAACGCTTCCAAAAGCACATGGAATTTATATTGTAAAGACAATGACAAAAACATTGAAAGTGAAAATCTAATCGAGAGATTAGATAAAGAATAAATAGGCTGCCTAACAACCTTAGTTAAGCAGCCTATTTATTTTGCTTCAAATTGTAATATTAATCTACAATAGGCTTGTACTCTACGAATGCTTCAATTGCTTCATAGCTGGCGAGTCCAAGACTTTCATAAAGCTGTGCAGTACCTCTGTTTCGATCCTCGGCTCTCTGCCAGAAAAGACGGTCATCATCACCAAGGAAAGGCGCATTTTCCATCTGGCTCTGGTGTTTCAGAATTGAGTTACGTTTGAATCTGAGCTCCTCCGGGCTAATAGGTACAGCCATTTCAATATGGTCTATTTCCCATTCAGCCCAAGCGCCTCTATACATCCAAATACGGCAATCCTTCATCCAAGGTTCGTTTCTCAGTTCATAAACAGCAGCGAGAACTGCGTCTGTGCAAACTTTGTGAGTTCCATGAGGGTCGGCAAGGTCGCCAGCTACGAAAATCTGATGAGGTTTAACTTCTTCAAGAAGCTTTTTAACTATATCCACGTCTTTTTCGCTCAGTTCTCCTTTCTTGATTGTACCTGTTTCATAGAAAGGCAAACGGAGGAAATGAATGTTCTGAGGCTTTACACCAATATAATTACATGCGATTGTAGCTTCTGCCTGACGAATCATTGTTTTAATTTCGCGAATATCAGCAGTGTCAATATCGCCTGCTTTTTTCGATTTAAGGAAATCGTGCACTTCGTCCGAAAGTTTCTTATAACCGTCAACATCAAAGCCAAACATCGGTGCAATCTTGTCCATCATCAGGAAATAACGAACCATATCTTCGTCCCCCACTGCAATGTTTCCTGATGTTTCATAGGCTACATGAACATCATGATGCTGATCAACAAGGCGTTTGAGCGTTCCTCCCATAGAAATAACATCATCATCTGGGTGTGGACTGAATACAATCACACGCTTGGGATAAGGATTTGCTCTTTCCGGTCGGTAAGTATCATCCGCATCCGGTTTCCCTCCGGGCCATCCGGTAATCGTGTGCTGAAGGTCATTGAAAATCTTAATATTTACATTGTATGCTGAACCATACAGAGCAAGTAGTTCTCCCAATCCCCAATCATTATAATCCTTATCAGTGAGTTTGAGAATAGGTTTACCTGTCATCTGGCATAGCCACACGATAGCTCTGCGAATAAGTTTATCGTTCCATTCACATGAAGTAACTTTCCATGGCTTAGAAATACGGGTCAAATCTTCTGCGGCAGGTAGATCAACAACAACCTTGGCATGTGCGTGTCCCTGAAGGAAAGAAGCCGGGACATTGGTGTTAGCGGGCTCTTCAACAGTCTTTTTAATTACAGCTGCTCGATTTTCTCCCCAAGCCATAGTCAGGACTCTTTCCGCTGAGAGAATGTTAGCTATACCAAGAGTAATTGCCGTAGTGGGTAC
>JAIDQW010000507.1 GCA_029062075.1 Paramuribaculum sp. | reverse complement strand
CTACTGAAAATCAGCGCAATCAAGCTTCAGCCCGAACTCCCGTTCACTTGGGCATCCGGCTGGAATTCACCGATATATACAGATAACCGCAAAACATTGTCATATCCCGAGGTTCGTAGCTTTATCAAGGTAGAGATGTGCCGTCTCATTCTTGAGAATTTCCCTGCACCTGATGCTATTGCCGGAGTTGCTACCGGTGCTATTGCCATGGGGGCTCTTGTAGCCGATACCCTCGGACTCCCTTATGTTTATGTCCGTTCAACTCCTAAGGATCACGGTCTGGAGAACCTTATTGAGGGTAATCTGAAGCCCGGACAGAAGGTTGTTGTTATAGAAGACCTTATCTCAACAGGCGGAAGCAGCCTTAAGGCTGTTGACGCTATACGTGCAGCCGGCTGTGAAGTAGTAGGTATGGCGGCAATCTTTACTTATGGATTCCCCCTCGCAGTGAAGCGTTTCAAAGATGCGGATGTTAATCTACTTACTCTCAGCAATTATAACTCAATGCTTGAGGCTGCACTTGAAACTGAGTATATCCGAGCAGAGGATCTTGACACTCTGAAAGAGTGGCGTAAGGATCCCGCTAACTGGACCGCGAAAAAATAAGAAACGGATATGGCATCTTATAGTAGTAAACCAGCCTCAATAAATAAGCCGGTTGAGGAGGTGTATGACAGAATAAGTAAAATCGGCGCCTACCAGCAAAAGTTGGATTCTCTTCCTGGGGAGGTGAGAGAAAAAATTGGAGATGTGCGTTTTGAAAACGATGCGATAGTAATTACTGCCGCTCCGGTCGGTGAAATCCGTTTTGCTGTAAAGGAACGTATCAGCCCTTCAAAGGTAACTCTTGCTGCCGAGCAGTCTCCTGTGCCACTCAATCTTACTGTGAATCTTGAGCCGGATGGTGAGAATTCCACTAAGGCAACAAGCGTTATAGATGTTGAAATACCCGCTATGCTGAAGCCTATGATTGGTGGAAAGATGCAGGAAGCTGCTGATAAATTCGGTGAGCTTATCACTACATTCTTTGCATGAGGCTTGCTGTAACCATCCTTTTTTCTATCATTTTTTTATCCGCTTGTGATTCGGTGGATGACCATCGTATTCCGGCTATGCCGGTGAGAATAGATTTCCCCACTGTGGGAGATTGGCAACGTTACGGTGTGGCTGCAGCTCTTGATTACCGCTCATTTATAAAAAGTGAGAGGGTGCCACAAGGGTTCCCATATTCTGACGTGTCAGCAACAGGCTTTGGCGGAGTTTTGTTGGTGTGTTCTTTTGACAATGTACCGCTTGCTTACGACTTGAGTTGCCCGGTGGAGGTATCGCCGTCGGTAAGAGTGGCGGTGGATTCGGAGAACAATTTGGCTCGATGCTTCAAATGCGGAAGCACCTACGATGTATATCGAACAGGGGCGCCGCTATCCGGTCCGGCATCAGAGCGCGGGTATGCTCTGACAAGATATAATGTGTCCAGGGGTAGCGAGGCATTGCAGTACATGATCGTGACACGGTGAACCAACGCATTGCCGGAGTGTTATAATTCCATAACCAACTAAAAAAAGTTTAAGATTATGGAATCTCTGAAAGGTAAGGTAGCTTTTGTCACAGGAGCCACCGCAGGTATTGGGCTGGCTTGTGCTGAGGCGTTGGCGGAACGCGGTGCTAAGGTTACGGTTGCATCACGAACCAAGGCAAAGGTGGATGTTACGGTTGAAAACCTTTGTAAGAAAGGTTATGAAGTGAGGGGTGCTATTCTTGATGCGTCTGATATTGAGTCGTGCTCACGCGCTGTGGTTGACACGCTGCGCGAAATGGGTCGCATAGATATTCTGGTAAATAATGCCGGTGGAACTGATTTGAAGAAGGATACGCCTGTAGAGGAGCTGGATCTGGGATACTTCCGAGAGGTTATGAATCTTAATGTGCTCAGTACGCTGGCTATAATTAAGGCTTCGCTACCATCAATGGTTGCGAGGAAAAGCGGAAGTATTATAAATATTGCATCAATAGGTGGAATAACCGGAGATTTCAGAGGCACATATTACGGGATAGCGAAAGCCGGAATTATCAATCTTACCAAATATGTTGCGACTCAGTACGGTAAGCAAGGAATTCGCTGCAATGCAGTAGCTCCCGGCATAGTTATGACAGGAGCCGTTACAGACAATCTGCCTGAGGCTGTGCGTAAGATTTTTCAACAGCAGAATGCTTTGGATTATCTTGGGCAGCCGGAAGATATTGCTGAAACAGTGGCGTTCCTTGCAGGGGACGGTAGCAAGTATATCACTGGACAGACAATAGTCGCCGATGGTGGAATGACTTGTCATAATCCCACTATAGCTCAGATAAGAGCCTTATATTCAGAGTAATCCTTTGACTAAAAATAAGAGCGCGTAAAAATTTTAGATATATCTATTGCTATTTATAAAAATAGTAGTACCTTTGCAGCACATTTGACCAACATGGTGAGCATAGTTCAGT
>JAIDQW010000506.1:637-3518 GCA_029062075.1 Paramuribaculum sp. | reverse complement strand
ACATATTCTATCCAGCCAGCCGAAGTAAGTAAGCCGAGAGCACTGCGAGCCATTACCGGCTGAAGATGAAAGCGAGTGCAGAAAAGCGAGAAATCAAAATCACGCGCCGACTGATAGCCCTCACCCACTGCTATATTCACAAAATTGCAGGCGAGCTCGTAAACCCTTCGGATATATTCTCTTGAAGGGAAGGCATCAGACAAACGGCGCGTCAGAACACCCTTGTCATAATTTCCGGCAATAAGCAAAGCATAGGACGAGAGTCCGTCGCGTCCTGCCCTACCCGCCTCCTGATAGTACTCCTCCAGCGAGGGGGGGATGTCATAGTGCACCACAAGCCGCACATCCGGTTTATCAATACCCATTCCGAAGGCATTTGTAGCCACGATGACCCGGAGTTTCCCAGACTTCCATTGCTGCTGCCGCTCATTCTTCTCCTCCACCGACAAGCCGGCATGATAATACCCGGCAGAAATACCTTCAGACTTGAGGAACTCGGCAATCTCACGCGTGCGCTTGCGCGAGCGTACATATATAATAGCTGTTCCCGGAACTGACTTCACCGCCTTAAGCATCACTGCATCCTTATGTTCAGCATATCTCACCACATAAGAGATATTCGGTCGGCTGAAGCTCTTGGCAAAAACCTTGCTATCTCTAAACCGCAACCGCTCCATGATATCCTTAGACACCGCCGGTGTTGCCGAAGCAGTGAGAGCAAGCACCGGAGCATCCGGAAAGACATCGCGCAGAGCGGCTATTTCAAGATAGGACGGGCGGAAATCATACCCCCATTGCGATATGCAATGTGCCTCGTCAACAGCAATCAGCCTGACATTGAAATGGCGAATCCGGTCAATAAAAGTTGAAGAGCGCAGCTTTTCGGGAGACACATAAAGCAACGACGCCTTACCAAGGCGACACTTGTCCATAACAAGAGTCTGCTCCGAGCGAGTGAGTCCGGAGTGGATACAAACCGCCGTCACCGACCGCTCCCTCAGGTTATCCACCTGGTCCTTCATGAGCGATATCAGAGGGGTAATGACAATAGTCAAGCCACCCAGCACAAGTGCCGGCACCTGGAAAGTTATTGACTTACCACCGCCTGTGGGAAGAAGCGCAAGAGTGTCATGCCCCGATAAAACAGAGTTGATGATATCCTCCTGCAGCGGGCGGAAAGAATCGTAGCCCCAATACTGCCGGAGTACAGAGAGCGGTGTCAGCCCCTTATCTGTCATTCTTGAGAAGGTCGAATCTCCTTGATGAGAAGCTGCACCGAAGCGAGAGCCGAATGATGCTTATTATCCTCGATAGTGAAGCAGATATCAAAGGGCTTGCACGAATGGATATGCTCGAAATGCCGGACCATATTGAAAGCTATGCCGTTGAATACCTTGCCTGAGGTATCGTCAACGAGCTCAAGCTTGATATGCTCCAGATTCTTACCCACCAGTTTGCTTGTGCCGAAATCCTTGACATTCTTCGCACAGAACACCGGCTTCTGGTTGCCGGGACCATAGGGGTTAAATTTGCGGAGCATCCCCACAAATTCCGGAGTTATCTGTGCAAAATTTATATATGCATCGATATCAAGCAGCGGTGTGAGCTGTGTAGGAAGAATATGCTGAGACACATACTCCTCAAAACGGCGCGTAAACTCAGGAATATTCTCCTCCTTAAGGGACAAACCTACGGCGTAGGTGTGTCCTCCGAAATTTTCCAGAAGATCCCGGCAAGCTTCCACCGCCTTATAAATATCAAAACCCTGAACAGAACGGGAAGAGCCTGTTGCAAGACCATTGTTAAGAGTAAGCACCACCGCCGGCTTGTAATACAGCTCGGTAAGCCTTGAAGCCACAATGCCTATAATACCACGGTGCCAGTCCTTATTATAAATAACGATTGACTTTTTGTCTGACAGCGCCTCATTTCGAGCGTCCAGCAGCGCGTTTGCCTCCTCTGTGATACGCTTGTCAAGCTCCTTTCTGTCTTTGTTGTACTGGTCAACCGCCTTGGCTTTCTCCAGTGCCTCCTCACTATCTCTCGCCACAAGAAGCTCCACCGCCTCCCTGCCGCTCTGCATTCTCCCCGACGCATTGATGCGCGGACCGATTTTGAAAATAACATCGGAGATTGTGATTTCCTTACCGGCGAGTCCGCAAGTGCGGATAATGGCGCGAAGACCGAGATTTGGATTATTGTTAAGCCGTCTCAGCCCATGATAGGCAAGGATTCTGTTCTCATCCACCATAGGCACAATGTCAGCCGCTATACTCACCGCCACCAGGTCAAGCATATTCTCCAGATCGGTTAGCGGCATGGCATTGCTCTTGGCAAAAGCCTGCATAAACTTGTAGCCTACTCCGCAACCGCTCAGGTGAGGGCACGGATATTTGCTACCCTCAAGCTTAGGATTAAGAATAGCCGCTGCCGGAGGCAATTCATCGTCCTGCACATGGTGGTCACAGATAATAAAGTCTATGCCTATAGACTTGGCATACTTAATTTCTTCTATAGCCTTGATTCCGCAATCAAGAACAATGATGAGCGAAACCCCTTGCGAAGCCGCATAGTCGATGCTGTGCTTCGATATTCCATAACCCTCATCATCACGGTTTGGAATATAATAATCTACATTGGAGTAAAAATTCCTCAGATATTTATATACGAGCGACACTGCGGTGGTACCGTCCACATCATAATCGCCATACACCATAATACGCTCTTTCGAGCCCAACGCTTTATTAAGCCTCGCCACAGCGTCTGCCATTCCTTCCATTAAAAACGGATCATGGAGATTTTTCAATGACGGGTGAAAAAACTTTTCGGCATCCTCAACCGATGTTATTCCTCTCTGTACCAGCAATTCGCTGACCGGTGC
>JAIDQW010000506.1:0-627 GCA_029062075.1 Paramuribaculum sp. | reverse complement strand
GTGCTACTGAAGCGTATTTCTTATCTAATTCTGTTTCTAATTTCTTCTCTTCTGTTGTTAAGGGTGAATAAATCCATTTACTTGTCATTATGTTGTTTTTTCTATTATCAGGACAATCGGATCCTCGGGAAATAGAAAAAACCGGGTATCCGGCACAGTAAATTGTGCTTGCCACAGGCTAACCGGCTATGGAGAGAACCGCGAAACTATCGCGGCAACCGCTGCAAAAAAGGGCAGTCTGAGCCTATGGTATCGCAAAATTACGGAAATAAATGTAATGCTCCAACTTTTCCTAAAGGAAACTTGGAGCATTCTGTATCCTGGAAATCTTATGGCAACCGTCAGCTCTTGGGCATAGCCACCACATGAACATCCATCTGCGGGAAGGGGAATGAAACACCGCTCTTAGGTAATTCGGTGTATATCTGTTCCATAATGCGGTAATAAACAGTCCAATAGTTTTCGGTCCTCACCCATGCCTTAACAACAAGATTCACGCTACTGTCGCCCAAATCAGAAATTGTTACAGTTGGAATAGCAACAGGACTTTTAACAAGAGACTGCAAAGCCGCCGTCTGACGCTCATTGCGTTCAATAATCCGTTTCTTCTGTCGCAGGATAATACGC
>JAIDQW010000505.1 GCA_029062075.1 Paramuribaculum sp. | reverse complement strand
GCCCTTAGATTTTCAAAATCTTCAGTTTCAATTGGATAAACACCTGCAAAAACCATCGGCTTCACCTCCTCAAATCCATCAATAGCTTCTGCACATGGTCTCTCAACATGAGTGATTGTATCTCCTACTTTTACTTCCCGGGAAGTCTTAATACCTGATATAATATAGCCTACATTACCAGCTGAGAGTTCAGCGCGAGGAGACATCTGCATTTTGAGCACCCCAATCTCATCGGCGTGATATTCTTTGCCGGTAGAAACAAACTTTACAAAATCGTTTTTACGGATTGTTCCGTTGATAATTTTAAAATATGCGATTATGCCTCTGAAAGGATTGAAAACCGAGTCAAAGATAAGAGCCTGAAGCGGAGCATGTGGGTCACCTACAGGGGCGGGGACTCTTTTAACTATGGCGTCCAGTATTTCAGGAACACCAGCTCCGGTTTTACCTCTCGCCCTTACTATATCGTCTCTGTCACATCCGAGAAGGTCGATAATCTGGTCCTCAACCTCCTCCGGCTTTGCACTGTCGAGGTCTATCTTGTTTATTACAGGTATAATTTCAAGGTCGTTATCAATCGCCATGTACAGATTGGAAATTGTCTGTGCCTGAATACCCTGTGATGCATCAACAATGAGCAGCGCACCCTCACAAGCAGCAATACTGCGAGAAACTTCATAAGAAAAATCCACATGCCCCGGAGTGTCAATGAGATTCAGTGCATAACGCTCTCCATCAAGAGTATAATCCATCTGAATAGCGTGGCTTTTGATAGTTATACCTCTTTCACGCTCCAGCTCCATATCGTCAAGCACCTGTGCCTGCAAGTCTTTAGCAGCAATGGTGTCGGTATATTCAAGGAGTCGGTCGGCAAGAGTGCTCTTACCATGATCTATGTGAGCTATGATGCAGAAGTTTCTAATATTCTTCATCGCAAAAAAAATTTTCGATTTATCCGTGGTGCAAAATTACTCAAAAATGCGGTGAGTGCAAAAAAACCGCGGGACGCAAACCATTTGGCTGCGCCCCGCGGGCTATTCTTTTAGTTTATGTAATCAGATTATCAGTAGTTCCACTGACAAGCCACCATGCGAAGATTGGGGCAAGCTTCTGTGCGGAGGTCAATAATCTGGTTATAACGGCAGTTTATATATACCAGTGCCTGGTCGAAAGAAACATCAAGCATTGTGAGCTGGTTGTTGTTGCAGAGGAGACGCTGGAGGAAGTACTGGTTTGAAAGTGTCAGGCTTGTAAGATCGTTGTATGAACAGTCCACAAACTGGAGGTTAGGACACTGTGTTACATCAAGTGTTGTAAGATCATTGTATGAGCAAACAAGGTCAAACAAGTTCTTACAGTCGCGAAGGCTGAGGGTAACCATATTGTTATCAGAGCAGATGAGAGTGCTGAGCTGAGGAAGACCTGAAACAATCATTGTAGAGATTTCGTTGTCGTCAAGATTGAGGTTCTGAAGATTTTCCACACCTGCCAGGTTAAGGCTTGTGAGCTTATTATAACCACAGTAGAGATTCTTAAGACCGGTACAACCTGTAATCATAAGAGTTTCAAGGTTATTACCCTGACAGTTTAGGGTCTGAAGGCTTGTAACACCACTTACATTAAGATCAACAAAAAGGTTGTTGCTTACATTCAGTTTTTTAAGTTTAGCTGTTTTTGTGAATACATCAGCACCGAGATTAACATCACTCAGACGGTTTTTGTATAGGGTGAGTTCAGTGATTTCAGGGCAACCTGTAATATCAAAAGTGCCGAGCACATTACGTGAAGCATTAACTTCTGTAAGAGCGGGAGCATTAGTAACTGCGAAACCGGTGAGTTTGTTACGGCTTACATCTACTTTAGCGAGTTGGCTGAAACCGTTCAATTCCAGATTACCAGCAAGTTTTTTGTCTTTCCAATCAATAGCGGTAACATGACCATTGACAACTGTTACGCCTTCAATTGCTCCGGGAGATTTAATATCTAATACCTTAAGCTCCTGAGCGTTGGTAGTACC
>JAIDQW010000504.1 GCA_029062075.1 Paramuribaculum sp. | reverse complement strand
ATGTTTGACCGCACCTACTTCGGCATGATGATGGTTGAGGAGGGCGACGCAGACGCATTTCTCGGAGGCACATACTCCGGTGCTCACGGCATAGGTGCTATTGCAGAGGAGGTTGTGGGAATTCGTCCGAGCTACAATCACTTCGCAACACTCCACGTAATCTCCACCAAGAAAGGCACATTCTTCATTGCTGATACTCAGGTCAACAAAAATCCTGACTCCGAGACCCTTACCGATATTGCGCGACTCACCAGAAATGCTGTCGAGTACTTCGCCGAAACCCCGGTTATGGCTATGGTTTCTTACGCAAACTTCGGTGCGGCGGCTGACAAAGAGTGCGGAAAGGTGGCTGATGCAGTGAAAAATATGCAGGAGCTTTATCCCGACCTCGCTATCGATGGCGAAATGACCATCAATTACGCTCTCAACGCCGAGCTCCGCGACAAGGTGTTCCCCTTCACCAAGCTCAAAGGCAAAGATGTCAACTCGCTGATATTCCCGAATCTCGCAAGTGCGAGCACCGCTTACCGCGTCATGCTTGAAATGGGATTAGGCGATGCGGTAGGTCCTATTCAGATGGGTCTTAACAAGCCGGTTCACTTTGCAAGCGTATTCTCTCCGGTGCGCGATATTGTAAATATCGCTGCTATCGCGAGCCTTGACGCAGCCGTGCTGGCTCAGACCGGCGGAACAGAGGACAAATAATTCCGCCAGACTCCAAGCCGATTCGGCAACATTGTGAATATCAGAACTATAATCAAATCAATCAAAGTTGTGGCGCTCGCTATCGCCGGCGCCACAACCTTTTATTCATGTGCCGAAGCGGAAAGCGAGGATAGAGCTATTTTCTCCAACTCTCTTATAACTGTCAGCGCGGATTCAGTAGCCATTTCCGGCAAGAACACCGTTAGATTTCTTTCAGGCGATACGCTGGTGACCGGAACCGATACCATATCGGTGAAACAGGGTAAAGGCAATCCTGTTTTCAGATCCTCTATTCCGATTTTAGATGCTGCGTTTGCCAAAGGAATGAATTCGAGCCGGAGCATTATTGAAGATACGGTGTCACCTCACCTTATCGACTGCCTCGAACTGTTCTCCCTGACTAATCCCGAAGAATGCATCAGCAGGCTGGCTGAAATGGTTGCCGACTCCATAATTACCGCGCCCTCGCCGGCTTACACCGGCAGAGGACTGTGGGTAACAGCTGCTGCCGAAGCCGGAATAACAGCCGGAAACAGAGAGTGGCTCGCAGCGGTGTACAATATCGGAGAGCGCACTCTGGCTATGGAGCACCGCATAGCTTATAATTCGCAGCAACGCTTGATTTGCGGAATACCCATGACCCACATGGGAGCAAACGACTATCTGCCTCGTTGGATGACCGAAGTAAATCGCTTTGAGCGATTCACCCTTATGAGCAATGTAGTGAGTGCGGGAGCTTACAGAGCGTTAGCCCAAGCTAATGCCATTTGCCGCGGCTCTGACCCGATAGAATTGCTTGCGAAGGCGCAACTACTGTCCCACTCCATAAATATTCGCCTATGGCAGCCGGATGCCGGGATGTACAACCGCTTTCTCTACACTGATGTGTATCCGATTCCGGCGAGAATAGCGGATAATGCCGCTCAGCCGCTCGCCATTCTCTTCGGGGTGGCAACGCCAGAAATGGCTGACAAGATTCTTGCCTCAACCCCATGGTATCAGGCAGGAATGCCTATGTTTTATCCCTCACCGGCGGGTTCGCCTGTCATGAATTTCAATTACTCCTATCCTCGGGTGCTATCTCTGTGGGCACTCGCAGCGGCAGACCGTGGAAACGAGACTGTGCTATCAGCCTCACTCGGTTATCTGCTTGCAAAAAGTTTTGGAGATGAAGCCGACCCGGTTGCCTCCATGCAGGTGACTATGTGTGCGTTAAGAATATTCACAGGCATTAAAGTGTCTGATAACGCTCTGGTGTTTAATCCCGTGGTACCGGAATTTCTTAAAGCCGGCTTTGAGCTCAGCGGGTTCAGGTACCGTAACTCGGAACTCACTATAAAAGTGAAAGGTAGCGGCAACAAAATTGTGCGCTTTGCCATTGACGGTGAGACTAAAGCACATCCGATATTCAACGCGTCGCTTAACGGCAAGCATACGATAACCATAATATTATCAGGGAATCCGCTTGAAAAAACGGAACTCCCTGCCCAAACACAAAAATGGGCTCCGCCGGTACCTGAAATTGAAAACCTGTCACCGCGAATATGCAAAATTGAGGGTGCTATTCTGCGGGATGTGAGGTATGTGCTGTACCGCAACGGCACATACTATTCTATGATTGACTCAACCGAATTTCATCTGCCTGATATAGAAGAGTTTTCGGAATATTGTGTTATTCCGATTGGCAAAGATAACATTCATGGCTTCTGCTCGGCTCCCTATTTCCATGCTCCTGCCGGGAGCGTAAAAACACTTCAGGCAGAGGATTTTGCACCCGGAGGCACCTCCCACATAAGAGGATGGCGCCCGTCTCTTCGATATGTTGAGAGCAGCCCTAAGGACAATTCAGCTATTGAGTTTATCGTGAGCATTGCCGAACCGGCAGACTATATTGCCCGAATATGTTATGCCAACGGTAATGGTGCGGTTAACTCAGGCGACGCCTGCGCCCTGCGCTCTATCCGGGTCAACGGCACTACCGCAGGTACCTTCGTGCTCCCCGCCCGGGGTGACGGATGGTGGTTGTCTTCCGGATTTTCAAACAGCGTACAGTTACGTCTGAACAAAGGAGAAAACCGCATCACTGTTGAATATGACCCGGATCTCTATCCGGGAAACTCCTCAACCGATGTGCTTATCGACTATCTAAGACTGGTAAGACTCTCAGACAATTAATTATGAAACGAATTGGAATACTAAGCGATACCCACTCCTGCTGGGATGACAGATTCGCCAGACATTTTGCCGACTGTGATGAGATATGGCATGCGGGTGACATCGGTGATATATCGGTGCTTGAGAAGCTGAGAGGTGTCGCACCTGTGGTCAGAGCCGTGTGCGGCAATGTTGACCACGGGCAGGTGCGCCGCGAATGTGCCGAAGTTCTTGAATTTGAGGTTGAAAAGGTAAGGGTCTGGCTCACTCACATAGCCGGTTATCCCGGCAAGTACTCTCCCGGAGTCAAGAAGATACTTAAAGAGCATAATATAAACCTTATGGTAGATGGTCATTCCCATATCCTGAAGGTGATGCCTGACCATGAGCTCGGATTGCTGCACGTTAATCCCGGTGCAGCGGGTCTGCAAGGTTGGCAGAGAGTGCGCACGCTTATAAAACTAACGCTTGACAACGGCAAAATATGTGACTTGGATGTTATAACACTTGGAAAACAGATAGAAAAATGAAGAAGATACTTTTTGTAGCCGCAGTAGCGGCTATAGCCCTGAGCGGCTGTAAAACCACAGAGGCTAACTACAGATCGGCTTACGAGATTGCCAAAGAGAAGCAGCAGCGTGCCGAGGAAGAGGGCGGTTCGGCAAAATTGCAGACGTTTGCCGACCCTAAAGAAACAACCGTTGACGGCATAAAACTGATGATGCACACCGAGCCGGTAGGATTTATTGCCGACGGTGGAGTAAACCGCGAAACCATGCAGAGGTACAATGTTGTGGTAGGTCGGTTCCGTCAGCTCTTCAATGCCAGACAGATGAGAGAGCGCCTTATTGCCGCCGGTTACGAAAAAGCGTGTGTTGTAACCACCCGCGATGCCGGTTACTATGTGATTGCAGAGAGCTGCCCAACCGCTGCCGAAGCTGAGAAAGGTCTTGAGAAGGTCAAGTCTGACTCTTCGCTAAGCCTGCGCGCTCCTCTGCCCTACATATTGCGTCCCGCGCATCTGGCTCGCTGATTCCACCTTATAAAATAAAGAAATCGGGCGGTTCCGAATTGGTACCGCCCGATTTCTTTTGTATGGTAACTCTTGCCTGAAATTATTCAGCAGAGAGTTTTTCTTTGAGCTGTGCAAGGGCGTCGAGGTCTCCGAGAGTGGTTTTCTCGATAGGAGTGTTGAGAGCGGGAGTTTCCTCAGCGCGCTTAGCAGCACGTTTAGCCTTGCGTGTTTCAGTGCGTTCTGCCTTAGCCTCATCTTCAAAAATGCGGCTGTGGCTAACGATGATGCGCTTGCTGTCCTTGTTGAACTCAATCACCTTGAAGTTGAGCTTTTCATCAACCTGAGCCTGAGTTCCGTCCTCTTTAACGAGGTGCTTGGGAGTAGCGAAACCTTCAACGCCGTAGGGAAGTGCGATAACAGCACCTTTTTCAACCATTTCAGTGATAGTGCCTTCGTGAACAGAACCTACAGTGAATACTGTTTCAAAAACATCCCAGGGGTTTTCGTCAAGCTGCTTGTGACCGAGTGAAAGACGACGCTGCTCTTTGTCGATTTCGAGTACCTGCACTTCGATTTCAGCACCGATCAGAGTGAATTCGCTGGGGTGTTTAAC
>JAIDQW010000503.1 GCA_029062075.1 Paramuribaculum sp. | reverse complement strand
GCATCCGAGGGTGCAGATGGTCGATCCGGCGGCAACGGCAATCCAGTATGCTTTCTTTAAACTATGGTGTAGTCCGGCGCCATAGTTATATCCGATAATCGGCTGAAGACCTTGACAGATTCCGACTATCACCATTACAAGCAGAGATGTGTAGGTGGTGAAAATTCCGGCAGCGGCTACGGCGCTGTCACTGCCATAGTGCATGAGTTCGCGGTTGACCAGTATGTTTATGGCGCTACCGGCGAGATTGACAAGGCTTGGGGCTGCACCGATACCGATTATTGCGATAATGACCTTTAATCGAAGCCGGTATGTGCCTTTGGTGAAATGTAAGGTGCTGTCACGGCGTGTGAAGTGATAAACGACATATATTGCAGATAGCCCCATTGCTATGTCTGTGGCTATAGCCGCACCTTTGATGCCCATGTCAAGAACGAATATGAAAATGGGGTCGAGAATAAGATTTGCGCCGGCACCTATAAACATAGCAATCATAGCTTTTACCGGGTAGCCTGACGCTCGCATCACATTGTTGAAACTGAACGCAACATTCATAATCAGCATTCCGGGTAAAATCCATTGCATGTAGTCTCGTGCGTATGGTAAAGATGCAGGGCTGGCACCGAAAGCGGTTAGGATATCATCAAGAAAAATCGCGAAGAGGGAAATGTAGATTATGGCATTTATCAGCGTGAGCACGAATGCATTGCCGAGCACAGTTTCTGCTCCCCGAATATCCTTGGATCCGAGCAGGATAGATACTCTTGCGGCGGCTCCGGCACCGATGAGTACACCTATAGCCGCGCTGACATTCTGCACCGGGAAAGTGATGGCGAGTCCGGCAATGGCTTGAGTGCCGACACCCTGACCGATGAATATGCGGTCGATGACGTTGTAGAGCGACACAACGAGCATGCCGACAACCGCGGGGATGCTGTACTCCCACAGCAGTCGCGCAATTGAGCCTGTTTCGAGTTTGTTGAGGTTGCCCTGTGTTGCTGATTGGTTCTGTGACATTTCATGGCAAAGTTACAAAAAATACTGATGATTTAGAATAATGAGAATATTGGAACCGCATGAATACACCCAAACATAGTAAAAAAAATGCCCTTCGGAAATTCCGAAGGACATTTTTTATTGATGTATAATATAAGTGGCTTACATCATGCCGCCCATGCCTCCCATACCGGGAGCAGCCATAGCGGGAGCGGGATTTTCCTCTTTCTTTTCAGCGATAACACATTCAGTTGTGAGGAACATGCCTGCGATAGATGCTGCATTTTCAAGGGCAACGCGGGTAACCTTAGCCGGGTCGATAACACCTGCGGCGAGAAGGTTCTCATAAGAGTCTGTGCGTGCATTGTAGCCGAAGTCAGCTTTGCCTTCCTTGACTTTCTGAACGACTACGGCACCCTCAACACCTGCGTTGGCAACAATCTGACGGAGGGGCTCCTCGATAGCGCGTTTAACGATAAGGATACCGGTTGTTTCGTCCTCATTGTCACCTTTGAGACCTTCAAGGAGCTCAACACAACGGATGTAAGCGACACCACCGCCGGGCACAATGCCTTCGGCAATAGCAGCGCGGGTAGCACTGAGTGCATCGTCAACACGGTCTTTTTTCTCTTTCATCTCAACCTCAGAGGGAGCACCGATGTGAAGAACGGCAACACCGCCTGCGAGTTTGGCAAGACGCTCCTGAAGTTTCTCGCGGTCATAGTCACTTGTAGTCTGCTCGATCTGCGCCTTGATCTGTGCAACGCGGGCTGCGATAGAGTCCTTGTTGCCAGCACCGTTGACGATAGTGGTATTCTCTTTGTTGACAGTCACTTTTTCAGCGCGACCGAGATAATCGAGAGTTGCGCTTTCAAGCTTCATGCCTTTCTCTTCAGAGATTACAACACCACCGGTGAGAACTGCAATATCCTCAAGCATCTCTTTGCGGCGGTCACCGAATCCGGGAGCCTTTACAGCGCAGATTTTGAGTGAGCCACGGAGACGGTTTACAACGAGAGTTGCAAGCGCTTCCTGATCAACATCCTCAGCAACAATAAGCAGAGGACGACCGCTCTGAGCTGTTGCTTCGAGAATGGGTAGCATATCCTTGAGGTTTGAAATCTTCTTGTCGAAGATAAGGATGTAGGGCGAATCCATCTCGCACTCCATTTTCTCGGCATTGGTCACGAAATAAGGTGAGATATAGCCGCGGTCAAACTGCATACCTTCCACAATATCAACTGTGGTTTCGGTGCCTTTAGCCTCGTCAACTGTGATAACACCCTCTTTCTTAACCTTCTTCATAGCCTCGGCGATGAGTCTGCCGATAGCCTCGTCATTGTTTGCAGACACGCGGGCAACATCTTCGATTTTCTTGAAATCGTCGCCAACCTCCTGCGCCATATTCTTGATGCCGCCAACAACAGTGGTGACAGCTTTGTCAATACCGCGCTTGATGTCCATAGGATTTGCACCGGCTGCAACATTCTTGAGACCTACATTAATAATAGCCTGGGCAAGAACGGTTGCTGTTGTTGTTCCGTCACCTGCATCATCGCCGGTTTTTGACGCAACTTCCTTAACGAGCTGCGCACCCATATTCTGGAACGGATCTTCGAGTTCCACTTCACGAGCCACGCTCACGCCATCCTTAGTAATGTGTGGGGCGCCGAATTTCTTTTCAATAATAACATTGCGACCTTTCGGACCGAGTGTCACTTTCACAGCGTCCGCAAGAGCGTCAACGCCTTTTTTGAGCTCTTCGCGAGCTTTGATTTCAAATTTTATTTCTTTAGCCATGATAATAGTAATTTTTGTTAAGATTAAATAAAGTATCAGTCAGCAATGATAGCGAGAATGTCGCTCTGACGCATGATGATGTATTTCTCACCGTTGAGTTCAATCTCGGTACCTGCGTATTTACCATAAAGAACCTGGTCGCCCTCTTTCACCACCATTTCCTCATCTTTGGTGCCTTTTCCGGCAGCGAGAACAGTGCCTTTGAGGGGTTTTTCTTTAGCTGAGTCGGGAATGATGATTCCCGCCATGGTAACTTCTTCTGCTGGTGTTGGCTGAATCAATACTCTGTCAGCCAGTGGTTTGATATTCATAAGATATTGAATTTATTGGTTATTTTTTTATTCATATTATTCTGACGTAATCAAATGCATATATC
>JAIDQW010000502.1 GCA_029062075.1 Paramuribaculum sp. | reverse complement strand
GCGCCCACGGGGGAGTGAAGAACGCTGTACAGTCGGCAGCCTGACCCTCTGAAGTGCCCGGACCGCACCAAACATCATGGTAGGCTATTCTGTCGGCAACAACAACATCCAGAACGGAAGCTCCACCACCGGCTCCGCCTGCCACACCGGAGTTGATAACCAAATCGGGTTTGAACCGGTTTATGAGAGCGAGAGTTCCGATAGCAGCATTCACCTTGCCTATACCGCATTTTGTAACACAAACGTTTCGTCCCTCAATTGTGCCGGTATAATATGTATAGCCATCTGCAGTCTCCTCACAGATTCCGGAAATAGAAGGGAGGAGTAGTTGCAGCTCCTTGTCCATTGCAACAATAATTCCAATAGTCATATCTTGCTGATTTATTTTTTTTGCAAAAGTACATAAATCATAATTTGTTTTTTTAATTTTGTGCGATAACGTTATTAACAATTATATGATTTCGAAATGAAACGTTTGAATTTCCTCATAGCAGCATCAGTGATAGCGATCGCAGCCTGTGCTGGTTCTCGGAGTGCAACAGCTTCCGATGTCTCACAAGCAGATACAATTACAGTGTCAGGAAAATATCTTGATGTGCCAATGAAAGTCACTGTGGTTGTGCCTGACAGCTATCTCGCAGAGGGAGATACAGTCAGTTACCCGGTTCTTTATCTACTCAACGGTTACGGCGGCAGCTATAAAAACTGGGGCATGATAGCTCCACTATCACAGTATGCCAATGATTACGGTTGTATAATAGTTTGCCCTTCAGGCATGAATAGCTGGTACTGGGATTCTCCGGTGGTTCCGGGTATGCAGATGGAAAGCTTTATCATTAAGGAGCTGATACCTCATATTGACTCGAATTACCGTACACGCACCGACAGACTCGGCAGGGCAGTGACCGGTTTCAGTATGGGTGGACATGGTGGTCTGTGGCTTGGAATCCGGCATAGCGATGTGTTCGGCAGTGCAGGAGCTACCAGCGGTGGTGTAAACATTATACCTTTTCCAAAAAACTGGGAGATGAAGAAATGGATCGGGGAGTATGAAAAGAACCCGGACAGATGGGAAGCATACACAGTTAAAAATCTGATTGATTCACTAAAGCCGGATCAGTTGAACATCATTTTTGACTGCGGGACAGAGGATTTCTTTTATAAAGTAAACTGTGATTTGGACAGTGCTCTCAATGCCCGCAAGATACCTCACACATATATCACCTCTCCGGGGGCACACAACGCTCAGTACTGGAGCAAAAGCATAGTACCTCAGTTACAATACTTCAAGCGAATCTGGGATTCCAATAAATGAAATGAAAACGGCTGATGATTCATCGGCCGTTTCTTTAGTTGTTGATTTTCAGGCTCATGCCATTTAGCTTCCTATATAAGTCAAGAGCATAAACATCTGTCATACCACTAACATGGTCTACCACTGCTTGAATTTTGGTATAAAGGTCCGGGGAATTGACATCATACTGACGTGGGACCTTGCTTAACAGCAGGTGAGAATAATTTAGAGTCGGATTTCTAACAGCATTAATAAGCTTGTCCATCAGGAAAGTTATAATGCTCGTACCGGCAAGTTCTATATCCACAACATCAGGAGCACGATATATTTTATCCCATGAAACAGCCTCGCACCTCTTATAGCCGGTTCTCTCAGGTTCTCCAATGTGATCAATAAGCGAGCCGGAAAATTCTCCGGCGAGTATAGCCTTTTCATTGCTGACAAATGCATTTGCGCAGGCAATAACCAGTGCACCTATTACGCATGACCTTAGATAAGCAATTTTTTCGTTAGGGTCATCGAGATGCTCCATTGTGCCTTCCATTTGCTCAACTCTGCCTTCGTTGAAGAAACCGAGAAACAGATCAATTACACTGGCACTGTCAATTATGCCAAGTTTATGAGCATCCTCAAGGTCCATTACTTCGTAACAAATATCATCTGCCGCCTCCACGAGATAAACCAGTGGATGCCTGGCGTACTTGACAGCGTCCTCGCTAAGTTTCTTTATACCGAGTTCGGAAGCGACCTTGATAAAACTCTCTTTTTCACTGGTGAAAAAACCGAATTTGTTTTTATCAACTGCGAGAGTGCTCTCGTAAGGGTATTTAACTATAGATGCAAGGGTTGAGTAGGTCATGGCGAATCCCCCTTTCCTTCGTCCGTTAAACTGATGAGTCAAAAGGCGGAACGCGTTAGCATTGCCGTCAAAACGTGTTAGATCACACCACTGTTCTTCCGAGAGCTCTTGCTGCAGTTCGCGTCCTGCACCTTCGCTGAAAAAGGTGGATATAGCCTTTTCTCCCGAATGTCCGAATGGGGGGTTTCCTAAATCGTGGGCAAGACATCCAGCCGCTACAATTTCTCCCATAGCATCAAGCTTGTTAACCCAAGGTTCATCTGAATATTTTTCCTTCAGCAATATTGATACCTCATTGGCAAGTGACCGTCCGACACAAGCAACTTCGATGCTATGTGTAAGCCTGTTGTGAACAAAGATACTCCCTGGTAATGGGAATACCTGGGTTTTGTTCTGCAGTCGTCTGAACGGAGATGAGAAAACAAGACGGTCATAGTCCCTCGTAAAATCGGAGCGTAGCCCTTTTCGGCTGTCGTGGTAATCCTCGAGCCCGAATCTTTTGTCACATATAAGTTTATCCCAGTGCATCATGATGCAAAGTTACAAAAAAGAGTGTATCAAACCGAAACGTCTGATACACTCTTGATGATATAAACAGTTAAACTGCTTTCGAATTATTCTGGCAGTTTGCCTATTTCGGGATCAACACCCCACTGCTGCTGCGCAAGGCGGCGGTAGTTGTTGTAACGCCACTGTGCGTTAGCTTTTGCAGCGGCAAACAGTTCGGCTGCTTCTGCCGGATACTGTTTGAGGAGTGAAGCATAACGAACCTCGCCTTTGAGGAAGTCCTCAAACTTATCCCAATCGGGAGCTTTGCTGTCAAGGGTGAAGGGGTTCTTGCCTTCGAGTTCTGCATCAGGGTTGTAACGCCAGAGTGACCAGTAACCGCAAGCAACTGCGTTGGCCTCTTCCTGCTGTGAGTGACCCATGCCGGCTTTGATACCGTGGTTGATACAGGGAGCGTAGGCAATGATCAGAGAGGGTCCGTCGTATGCTTCAGCCTCGCGGATAGCCTTGAGGGTCTGAGCCTGATCGGCACCCATAGCAATCTGAGCCACATAAACGTAGCCATAGGTTGATGCAATAAGACCGAGGTCCTTTTTGCGGATACGCTTACCGCTCGCAGCGAATTTGGCGATAGCGCCAAGCGGGGTAGCTTTTGAAGCCTGACCGCCGGTATTTGAATAAACCTCGGTGTCAACAACAAGTACGTTGATGTTCTTGCCGCATGCGAGCACATGGTCAAGACCACCGAAGCCTATGTCATAGCTTGCGCCGTCACCTGCGATAATCCAGTGTGAACGCTTAACGAGATAGTGCTTGAGATCAAGTATGGTCTTGCACTTGTCGCAATTGCATTTCTCTGCAAGAGGAAGGAGTTTGTCTGTTATTTCGCGAGTCTTGACAGGATCGTTGGCATTGTCAAGCCATTCCTGTGCAAGAGCTTTGATTTCAGATGAGCAGTCAGCACACTCGGCAACGCCCTTAAGGGTTTCTGTGAGACGGTTGCGGAGCTGTTCGTTTGCAATAAACATACCGAGACCGAATTCAGCGAAGTCCTCAAAGAGTGAGTTACCCCAGGCGGGACCGTGACCCTTATCGTTTACAGTGTAAGGTGTAGAAGGTACAGAACCGGAGTAGATAGAAGAGCAACCGGTTGCGTTAGCTACCATTTCGTGGTCACCGAAGAGCTGAGAGATAAGTTTTACATAAGGAGTTTCACCGCAACCTGAGCAAGCGCCTGAGAATTCAAACAGAGGAGTTGCAAACTGGCTGTTCTTAACATTAGCTTTAATGTCAACGAGGTCCTGCTTGGTCTTGACTGAGTCAACACAGTAATCCCAGTTTTTCTGAACATCAAGCTGTGTCTCGAGAGGCTTCATAACGAGAGCTTTCTCGCCTTTCTTGCCGGGGCAAACATCAGCACAGTTGCCGCAACCGAGACAGTCGAGAACGTCAACAGCCTGGATGAAACGCATATCGGTGAATGTTTTGCCGATTGCAGGGATTGTACCGTTTTCACCGAAAGGTGAAGCGGCAACCTCAGCCTTGTCAAGAACGAATGGACGGATTGAAGCGTGAGGACAAACGTATGCGCACTTGTTACACTGGACCCCC
>JAIDQW010000501.1 GCA_029062075.1 Paramuribaculum sp. | reverse complement strand
AGATATAGTCATGTTAAAAAAGCAATAAATAACTTTGCGATTATTGTATTATGCATGATAATAGCCCTACCAGTGAACGCTTCTTTTCAATTGGCAAATGAAAAGGAATGTCGCATTCAGGGGCAAGTAGTTGATGCAATTACTGAATACCCTGTTAAAATTGCAAAAATAAGTGTTTTAGATACACTTGGTTCTGTTTTATGCGATTCTTTGGGATATTCTGTTTGGCAGGAAGATAATTTACGATATGAAACTGTGCTATATGACGGAGCGGTGCCATATCAGCCTGAATACAGGATAACAATTACGGCTAAAGGATATGAAAATTTAGACATCGATGTATCCACGACAGAAAACGGATATATTAACTTTGGCACTGTGATGTTGCTTAGAAAACAACGCGAAATTGAATTGAATGAAGTAACTGTCACAGCAACTCGTATCAAGATGGTAATGAAAGGGGATACTATTGAATATGACGCGGCAGCGTTCCGGCTTCAAGACGGATCTATGCTCGACGGGCTTATTTCGATGTTGCCTGGGGCGACGCTCGACAACAATGGGCGAATATCTGTCAATGGTCGCTTCGTTTCAGAACTATTGGTCAATGGTCGCAAGTTCTTTTCCGGAGATCCACAGGTAGCCCTACGCAATCTGCCGGCATACACAGTAAAAAAAATTCAGGTTTACCAGAAAACGCCCGAAGAACTACGCGGCATTAAAAATCGCGATCGCTCTGATGACCCGTTGGTAATGGATGTGGGGCTAAAAAAAGAATATATGAACGGATGGATTGCTAATGCAGAAGGTGGATATGGCTCAGGCACATCCGGTAGATGGTCCACACGTTGGATGGGACGCTTATTCGGTATGCGTTACACAAAAAAATCATCCATTGCAATCCATTCATCGGCAAACAACCTAAACGACCCTGAAGCATCCGGTACTAAGGGACAATGGCGAAAGCCTAACTCCACATCAGGTGAAATTACCACAAAACGAGTTGGCATCGAATACAACTCTGACTGGTACGACCAGACAGAAGCCGGAATTAACACGAAGTTTAATCTTGTTAGGCAGAGTACATTCAACACCATTGAAACTCTTAACGAAGCCTATCTGACTGGAGGAAACACTTTCAGTCGCTCGAAGTCTGCTTTAAACCGCAGCACATGGCGAGGCGATTGGGCTGGCGGAATATCGCGCAGATTCAAGACTTTCGTCAGGTATATTTCGATTGCCGCTGATTTGAAGTATGAGAATGGTAAGTTGTATAGCGAATCGGCATCGGCTGAAAGCGACTCAATGCTTCCTGATAATTTTGTTGCTGTTGGTTCTACTGACTTTGTCAAAAATATGTTATATCTACGTCAGCAAAGTTCTTTGCTGAAAGACCGCTCTCTTGGTCAGAACTATAACGCGGCAATGAGTTTTGTCAAAGGTCTCCGGTTCGGTGCAACCGCTACGTTAAATAATACCACCAGCCATACTGATGGCTCGGACCGGATTACTTACCCATCCAATTCCGAACTCAATATCAACCGTCTGCGACGCAGTAACATTCCTTCGCGTGAATTTTCTTACAAATTGAATCCCTCTTGGAACGGTTATGGCAGTAATTGGCGTGCAGGGGTAAAGTACACGTATTCCCAAAAGTATAACTACGGTGAACGCACCATGGAAGAGATAGATCAAGCGGAAGAAAACACAGCCCCATCCATGCAGCCGAGCTGGGCAATTGACTATGCCAACAGTTACCGCACTACCAGACGCGCATGGAGCAATACAATCAATACTGATATAACATATTGGTGGGGCGGTGAGAAAAAAAGAGATTACTATTTGACGCTATTCGGAAATATTGAGAACATATCCCGACACGTTTCTGACTTTCGCAATCAGGAGCCACACAATCTTAGCCGCAATGACTGGCGATTCGAAGGTAGTCTCAAGTTGAATAAAGGAGGAAACAGTGGATTTCTTGGTGGAAATCTCGCACTGGAAATGACACTGGACCAAACACTCCCGGATGTGATGCAGTTGCTTGACGTGCGCGACACATCCAACCCTTTGGTGCTTGAATTGGGTAACCCGAATCTGCATAAGGCTACAAAATATGGTGCAACAGTTCTTTACGACAAATCTTTCAAAAAACCATCCGCCTGGTTGACGCTATCTTTTAATTATCACCGGATCGACAATGCGTTAGCCCGCGCCAGAACCTTTGACCGCACTACAGGCGTAACCACTTGGTATCCCGACAATATCAATGGCAATTGGGTGATGAACGCAAAAATATATTATAGCATAGCACTCTTGCCGGGGAAAGCCCTTATAATAACAAATACACTGTTGCCAACCTATGCCTGCAGTGCCGACTATTCCTCCGATTCTGATAAGCCTGTACGCTCGGAGGTTGATAATTGGAATATCCGCAATGACCTCGCGGCAAGTTATGAAATTATGAGGGGGCTTATGATTACTTCAAAAATCAATCTTGCATGGACATCGCTCCATAGTCGCAGCAATCTTTTCAATACGTTTGATTATGCAGATGTAAACTACGGCATAGGAGTGAAATACACACTGCCGGGCGGAGTGAATCTCGACACAGACCTGATGGCTTACTGCCGCCGCGGCTATGAGGATATATCCATGAACACAACCGACTGGGTATGGAACCTCCAACTGAGCAAATCATTTGGAAAAACAAAGCAATTCACTGCCAAAGCCATCGGTTTCGACCTGCTCCACCAGCTACCTACCATAAAGCAGGTTGTCAATCCTCAGGGGCGCACCGAGACCAGATACAACTCTCAACCTGCTTATGCAATCCTGACAATAGCATATCGTCTCGATATTAAGCCGCGCACAAAATAAACCAAATTTTTAATCTTATAATCAGGATATTATAGGGGTTAGCGGGAGTAGAGGGTGCCGGTGGGGGAGACGGCTTGGATTGAGAGCCGGAGGTCGGTGCCGGTGGAGTTGTTGATGAGTTCCAACCGGGCTTTTCCATCGGAATCGGTAGTGAGGTCGGGATTCCAGTACAAGGTGCGGCGTATGTCCGGTTCGTCCAAAAGATCAAGGCTGTCAATATTCCGGTATTCTGGCGGAACGGTGTAGCCTTCGATGGTTTGCAGGCGTGTTCCTCTTCCTGCAGGTCCTTTTGGTTCGTCAAATGTCTCAATCAATACCGCGCACCCATATCTGGAATCAATATTAAACATGTCATTGGTGATGGGATCGGCATATCTGAGCATGGTTGAGGGGTCTTCGGTGATATAGATGGATTTGACAGATTCCGGATAAAGATAGGTATAGTTCAAAGAGTCGGAATCATAGGTCGTTTTATAATTGATGACGAAAAATGTTCCTTTTGTCTTATATTTGAGTTTCTCCCCCTGATGGGTGAATATTCTTGTGAAATTAGGATTGATTGCTTTAAGAACATCAAATAAATCGTTGCTGACAACAATACCTTCATCCGCGACGTCACCGAGTCCCTCCTGCATATCGTAGTACTCGATAGATTTGGAGCGTGACAGGTATTTTTCATTTCGCTTAGCAGACACAACAACTTCGCCAAGACGCGTGGTTTTGGTTGACAGCGAATCATCCAGTTTCTCAAGTATTCTGTCAGTCTCTTCTGTATCATCAGCCACAGAATCTGATAATATTTCGAGTGTTCTGTCAGCCCGTTTTGCGGGTTCAATACTTTCAATAACCATTTCCTGCGGTTCATATCTGCGTGGAGCGGGAGAGAAGAGACGGTTGAGAATAAGGCGGTGATCTTTTGATTTGCCTTTTTCACTTACAGAGGTTACCATATCCCATTTTCCGATCAGGTCATAGCTGATAGTGAAGTTGCCGCATGAATCAGTTGGAATGAGGTCTGTAAACGTCTGTTTGGCAGAATCAGACTGCTCATGCTGAGAGATCAGTAAGGAGATATTGGTGTTTGCTTTCGGAACTCCGCGTACGAATGACACAACTTTTCCATCGAGTTCTATAGCCTGTTCCGGGTAATATTTGATTGTCGGCGGGTTGATGCCGGCAATTTCTTCCCATGAATAGTTTCTCCATCCTGAAATCATCATGAGCAGGTCAAGATTCAGTCTGTTTGCAGCAGTTGTGTCAGTGAAGTATTGTATCGGATTTCGCACATATCCTTTGATTTCAGACTGGAGAAGAAGGTCTGAAAGCAAACCTCTCTGATAGTCAACAGCATTATCGGCATCTGTAACAGAAACAGACATCGGCATAAATGGCTCGGGATTGCCTTCGGGATCGGTAGCTTCAATTTCCACAGTAACGTTTTCATGTG
>JAIDQW010000500.1 GCA_029062075.1 Paramuribaculum sp. | reverse complement strand
CACCAAACTTTTTGCAGGAAAAATTGTTCAACCTTCGAAAAACCGGCTTTTCAGCCCGCCCGGTGCCTCTGCAGCCGGACCCCTTTCTCAAAAGCGAGTGCAAAGGTAGAAACTTTATTTATTCCCACCAAATAATTCTGCGATAATTTGCAGAATTTAACATTCGGGGCCTGAAAAAAGTATATTACACCTATAATTAATATATATGAGAAACAAAAATAGCTGCCGAAGCAGCTATCTTTTTTTTATTTCTTGGCGCGAATATTTATTTCCTGGCGCGCACCTCCTGAATGTATGCCTGCATTTGGGCTACCACATCGGGATGCTCCGCCGCAACATTCTTTCTTTCACCCTGATCGGTCGTCATGTCATAAAGTTGCGGCTCGGAAAGATTACCTGTTTCAATTTTCGGTCCCCACTGAATCATAGCGGGTCCGTCAGACGGCTCTATATACTTCCACTTGCCGGAGCGAACAGAAAGCACATGCGTGTTTGACATCTCTGTGAGATACTCTCTTGAGGTCTTGTTCTCCCCGAGTATCGTTGCAAGATTGTCGCGGCTGTCACAAGCGCTCTCCTGCGGAATGCGGGCATTGAACAGCGACCCAAGGCTGCGCATGAGATCTATATGGCTCACAAGAGCGTCGCTCTCCTGATTCGGAGCGATATGCCCCTTCCAGCTAACGATAAAAGGCACTGCCGTTCCACCCTCAAACGCGCTGTACTTGTTACCGCGGAAAGGACCGGTCGGTCTGTGACCGTTAAGCAACTCCTCTGCCTTGTCATCATAGCCGTCGTCAAGCACAGGACCGTTGTCGCTGGTAAGGATAACTATAGTATTGTCAAGCACCCCCGCATCTTCGAGTGCCTTCATTATCTGATCGACAGACCAGTCAAACTGCACTATGGCATCGCCGCGCAGACCCATAGGATTTTTGCCGCGGAAACGGTCGTGAGGAAAGCGGGGCACATGCACATCGTTAGTTGCGAAATACATGAAGAACGGCTCATCTTTATGACTTTCGATAAAATCAACAGCCTTAGCTGTGATAGAGTCGGCTATATTTTCATCCTTCCACCGTGCGGTGCCGCCACCTTTCATATATCCTATTCTGCCTATGCCGTTCACAATGCTCTGGTCATGACCATGGCTGTGCTTGAGATTATACAGCAGTTCGGGATTATCTTTTCCGGTTGGCTCACCTTCATAATTGCTTCGGTAGCTCACAAAAATCGAATCGGTGGGGTCATAGTTTGCAACAAAACCCTGCTCGATAAACACGCAAGGAACGCGGTCTGATGTGGCAGCCATTATATAATGATAGTCAAAACCGAGGTCGGCGGGACTCGCGGCAAGGGGGGCATTCCAGTCCTGAGTGCCGGTTTTGTCACCCAAACCGAGATGCCATTTACCTATCGCGGCGGTTGCATAACCGTTGCTGCGGAACATATCTGCTATTGTAAACTGCTCCGGACGGATAATCATGCCGGCGTTGCCGGGCGCAACATCCGTGCCCGGGCGGCGCCACGGATATTCACCCGTGAGAAGAGAATAGCGGGAAGGAGTACTGGTTGCCGCTACCGCATGAACATCGGTAAAACGGATGCCACTGTTAGCCAGATTGTTGACTGCAGGAGTGGTCACATTTTTAGCCCCGTAACACTCCAGATCGCCGTAACCAAGATCATCTGCCACTATCATCACCACATTGGGCAGACGGTCAGCGCCTTTTGCCGCTGACAGCATTAATCCTGCAAGAGCAAGAGTCAATACTCGTTTTTTCATAAGATCAGTACAATATATTTAAGGTAAAAAATATCTTTACAGCTTTTTCCGGTAAGCGCGGCGGCGGCGATGCTGCCTCCGCTCAAAATACTGCCACTGCAGCTGCACACTCGCATTATCCTCAAGTTCAAGGTTACTTTCAGCCCATTTGTAGCCATTCTTTATGTAAGCCGGAATCAGGTCTGAAAACAGCAGTGCGTTCACCCCCTTGTTCTGATACTCTGGTTTGATTGCCACAAGCATTAGGTCAACAATATCATTCTTACCCTTCATTGCTTTAAGAATATGAACCCACCCGAAAGGCAGCAGCTTGCCGCCGGACTTCTGCAGCGCGCGAGAGAACGACGGAATGGAAATACCTACACCCACCAGCTCGTCATCCTTATCCACAATCACACTGATGCAATCCAGACGGAGAACACCCAGGTACTTGTCTATATAGTATTCTATCTGCGCCTTGGTAAGAGGCGAATAGCCGTAAAGACTATCGTATGCGGTGTTGATTAGCTCAAAAAGGGCCACTCCATACTTTTCTTTCAGCTTTTTGCGCGAAGTGAAATGAAGGTTGCGCAAGCCGTACTTCTCCCTCACGATATTCGCTATCCGCTCATATTTCTGAGGCACCGCCTCCGGCACCTTCATCCTGAACTCTACCCAGTCAATATCCTTGCTATAACCAAGACGCTCCAGATGCTCCGGATAGTAGGGATGGTTATAGATGGTTGCCATGGTGCCCAGCTCGTCAAAGCCCTCGATCAGCATACCCTCATGGTCCATATCGGTGAAGCCCATCGGACCGATTATCTCGTTCGCGCCGTGGTCACGACACCATTGCTCGGCTGCCCCGAAGAGGCTGTCAACAACCTCGGCATCGTCAATAAATTCCACAAACCCGAAGCGACCCTCTTTCTTGCCGGTGCGCTCATTCACCAGGTGATTGATTATCGCTGTGATTCGTCCCGCCGGCTTTCCATCCTTATACACCATGAAGGAGCATGAATCGCAATACTCAAACGCCGGATTCTTCTCCGGCATCAGAGTCTCCACCTCATCAAACACAAGAGGGGGAACATAGCAGTCATTACCCTTGTACAAGCTTATACCGAACTCCATAAATTTGTTGAGCTCCTTCCTTGTAGGCTTGACAGTCTTTATCTCTACACTCATAATTCAGTTGAAAACAAAAAATACATTGCACCCGCAGCCAATCATTCAACCGCCTGCGGAGCACCGTAGGATGTGAGCCACACAAGTAGCCCTATCATCACAATAAGAAATATTATAATTGCTATATAAACAGTATTGTTGGACCTGTGCGCAAGGTCAAGACGTAGCTCATGAATGCTCCGGTAGCGCTTCTTGCTGTTTGGTTCAGTGCATTTCGCTGCTATACGTCTCAGATAAGCGGGAGCATCCGGCACCTCCTCAAGAACCGCAGTCAGCACCTTGCCGAAATTCATGATATCATCTTCAGCATCTGCCGGCGACAGGTGCTCTTTCTGGTCGAAGCCAACATCGATCAGCTTGAGATTACCGATATTTTCAGTAAAGATTATTGTCTCCGGTCTCACAGGAAAATGAACGATGTGATTACGCTGAATATAATCGAGAGCATCAACAAGCTGGCTGCATATTTTTTCCACATGGCTCTCAGTCACGCGCTTTTCGCGGATAAGTTTGGCAAGAGAGTCACCGTAAACATCGTCTGTGATTATGCACCGCCCGAGACCCGGCACATCCTCATAGTCATTTATCATTACAATGTGAGGGTGAGCAAGATTATATCTCACATCAAATTCCTTCTCTATCATCGCGCTGAAGCGGGGATCGCTCTTGTATTTATCCTTGAGCGTTTTGAGCATTACCCACTTGCCGAATTTCTTTGCCGTGTAAACATCGTAGTACTCCTCGTCCCACTCGGGCAAGAGCTCTATTTCAGTCCATTTTTCCGGGTTCTCTTTGTTTGTTTCGTTCATTTGATGCGCTGAGGGAAGCGGCTTGTCATCATCAATACATCACAAAAGTGAGGCGGCTGCCGGTATCTATATCGGTGAGATACAGCGTTTCACCGGCTATTGCCCAAAGGTACGTCCATTGCTGACCGTCCGTAAAAGAGATGTAGAGATATTCGCCATCCGGTTCCCAGGATATTGAGTAGTTATATTCATTGCCCCAATCATACTCGGTGTAAATGCCGGTGCCGTCACCATAAAAACTGAAGATACTCTGATCCTCGTTCACAGGTCCGTAATCATCCGCAACAAGTACCCAGTCACCGATTAGCGGGGAGTAATAATATTCATCATCTGTACAGCTGCTCAATGCCACAGCCATGAAAGCAAATGCGATAAAGCTCAAAAATTTCTTGGTCTTCATAACCGCCGATGTTTTCGTTTGCAAAAATAGTAATTAATTGTAAATAAAATCTTGATGAAACAAAAAACCGACGAGTCAGTCTTAGTCGCATCCCTCAATTCCCATAACGCAACTATTCCCACTATTGTTCCGCAACCACCGCGATTAGGTACAAAAAAAATAGGCTGTGCATTGCGCACAGCCTATTTTATTCAGTTTTAAGCTAACGCTTAGAGCTGGGGACCTGCTGCTACGAGAGCCTTACCTGCAGGGTTGTTTTCAAACTTCTTGAAGTTGTTGATAAACATTTCTGCGAGCTTGGTAGCTTTTGCTGTCCACTCTGCGGGGTTAGCGTAAGTGTCGCGGGGATCAAGAATCTTGGGATCAACTCCGGGA
>JAIDQW010000050.1 GCA_029062075.1 Paramuribaculum sp. | reverse complement strand
GCCCTGTTGCGTGGTGGGGCGGCATATGGGTAAACCCCACCGCCCAAAACTCGCAAATAAATCGTTGGCCGGCGCATCCGCTCAGGAAGCCGAGGCGTTGAGAATTAAGTATCTTGGTAAAAAAGGTATAATAACAGCTTTGTTTAATGATTTCAAGAATCTTACAGGTGAAATCAAGAAAACCTTAGGTAAACCTCTGAACGAACTCAAGAACCTTGCGACTGAAAAAATCACAGAGTTGAAAGATACTGCTGCTCTCATTCCTGATTCTTCATTAACTGAACTTGATTTAACAAGAACAGCGGCGCCCTTACCATTAGGGACAAGACATCCTCTTACTATTGTGAGGAATGAAATAACCTCAATATTTTCAAGATTAGGCTACACGATAGCAGAGGGTCCTGAAATAGAAGATGACTGGCACGTTTTTTCCGCTCTTAACTTTGCTGAAGATCATCCTGCGCGCGATATGCAGGATACATTCTTCATAAGCCGTGGACCGGATGTTTTACTTCGTACTCACACATCGTCTGTTCAAACTAGAGTCATGGAACACACACAGCCTCCTATACGCATCATCTGTCCGGGAAGAGTGTATCGCAATGAAGCCATTTCTGCACGTGCCCACTGTTTCTTCCATCAGGTTGAAGCACTGTATGTGGCTAAAAATGTGTCTTTTGCCGATTTAAGACAAACTCTGATGTATTTTGCACAGGAAATGTTTGGACCTGATACGAAAATACGCCTTCGTCCAAGTTATTTCCCATTCACCGAGCCTTCTGCAGAAATGGATATTTCGTGTAATCTGTGTGGGGGTAAAGGATGCTCTTTCTGCAAACACACAGGTTGGGTTGAGATTCTTGGCTGCGGCATGGTTGACCCGAATGTATTGGATGCTTGTGGCATAGATAGTAAGAAGTATAGCGGTTTCGCGCTCGGTATGGGCGTGGAACGAATCACCAACCTAAAATATCAGGTGAAAGATTTGAGAATGTTCTCTGAGAATGATAAGAGATTCTTAGAAGAATTTACATCTGCTCACTGAAAAGATTTGACATGACATTAGAAGAGCGGTATAACGGAGTTTTGTCTCGGTTCGCAGAAGCAATGCCGGAGGCAAAGACCGAATTGAATTATACCGATTCGTTTGGATTGCTTGTAGCTGTTATTTTGTCGGCGCAATGCACTGACAAAAGGGTCAATATGATAACACCCGCGCTGCTGGAAGCCTACCCTACCCCAGAGGCAATGGCTGAGGCTTCACAGGAGGATATATTTGAGTATATAAAATCGGTTTCGTATCCAAATAATAAAGCTAAATCCCTAGTGGGTATGGCAAGGACTCTTGTTAGTGATTTCGGCGGTAAGGTACCTGATGATTTGGAATCCTTATTGAAAATACCCGGAGTTGGTAGAAAAACAGCGAATGTCATTCTTTCTGTAGTATTTCAGAAGAGTGCGATGGCTGTGGATACCCATGTATTTAGAGTTAGTGAACGTATAGGACTAACCACAAACAGTAAAAATCCTCTTACAACTGAAAAAACTCTGGTTGAGAATATCCCTCAGGCTTTAATACCGAAAGCTCACCATTGGCTAATATTGCATGGAAGATATGTATGTAAAGCTCGCAAACCTGAATGCCTGAATTGTGTTATAAGAGATTATTGTCGTTTCTGGAATAAATCTACTAAACAGTAAATACATAAAACAGGTTTTACAGGTATGGACGCTGCACCTAATAATAAGAATTGTATTATAGCCGCTTTAGCCAGCTGGCGTTCCAAACACTTTAATGATGCGTTTTTTGTGCCTGTACTTGCTGTAATTGTTGGAATTATTACCGGTTTTTTCGCTTTCCTTTTGAAAAGGATGATTGCCGGAGTTTCTCATTGGTTACATAATACTTTTTCGGGAGATATCCAGTGGGTAATGATTTTTGTTCCACTTGTTGGTATATTGCTTACCGGAATTTTCGTGCGTTATATAGTCCGTATGGATATAACTCACGGAG
>JAIDQW010000005.1 GCA_029062075.1 Paramuribaculum sp. | reverse complement strand
TGGAGCGAAAAACGGGACTCGAACCCGCGACCCCAACCTTGGCAAGGTTGTGCTCTACCAACTGAGCTATTTTCGCAGTTGCGCAAGCGCGTTTTTTGCGTTTGCGTTGCAAAGGTAGATATAATTTTAATTCCCGCCAAAAGTTTTTGCTATTTTTTTTGACTCTTGGCGGGAATGTATTATTAATCAGACTATTGTTGAAAACACTTTTTTGGAGTGTTACACTACAAAGGTTAATATTTTCCTTTTAAAACGCGAAGAGCGGCGTCATAGTCGGGCTCGTTGGTTATTTCGTGAACGAGGTCGCGGTAAGCTATCTTGCGATCTTTATCTATGATGATAACGGCTCTTGCAAGGAGTCCGGCGAGTGGACCATCTACGAGTTGTACTCCGTATTTCTGTGAAAAGTTGGGTGAGCGGAATGCTGATGCCATGGTGAGACCTTCAATACCTTCTGTGGTGCAGAAACGCGACATGGCAAACGGCAGATCCATAGATACGCACACAACCGCACAATCGGGCAGAGCTGCCGCTGCCTGATTGAATCTGCGCACGCTCATTGCGCACACTTCGGTGTCAAGGCTCGGGAAGATGTTCAGTACTATTTTCTTACCGGGGAATGAGTCAAGAGTCACCGGGGAAAGGTCAGCGGCAGTTAGCTCAAATGTAGGGGCAGGTTCGCCAACCGATGGGAGAAATCCGTAAGTGTGATAAGGCTCGTTTTTGAAGTAAACAGTTTCCATATTTATTTAATTATTTTAGTTATCAGTTATTGATTAATGCTATCTTTTGTATAACAGATGAGGATAGGTCATTGTTGAATCCAACAATAATATCGTTCACGGTACCGTCTTTCCCAATTATAAGGAGTGCGGGGAGTTGTGCCGCTCCGAGGTCTCTGGCAAGTGAGCGTGCGCTTCTAAGAATAACCTCTCCAGGTTGTTGTGTTCCGGTGAGCTCTTCGATTTTATCGGCATTATTGGTGGTGAATGCCAAGATAAGTGTAACAGGTGTGGGGGAAGATAGGGCAACAGAGCGTAGCTCGCTAATGAACTTAGATGTAAATGAAGCGTCGGGGTCAATTATTGACAATAGGGTAGTGTTCGGGAACGGATCCCCGGTTAATCGGGAGTATCTTGTTCCTTTAGGGGTAGGTATTGAAAATCCGGGCAGTGGTCTGTTTTTAAGGTTTTCAAGCGCGAAACTGCTGCTGCGCATGATAGTGAACGGTTCCGGGTAAAGGTCTATAAGAGTTTGCTCGGTAAGTTCAGTGAGGTGTTGTGGAGTTTCGGGCGATTCGAAAGAAATATCCACGGTCTGCTCACTAATAGCTCCCGGACTGTTTTCAAGATGTATCCGGACGGGGAAAAAGCTCATCGGGTCAAGGAGATATTCACCCTCGGAACCGGTAGAGCCATTCACTTCAGACAGGGTTGTTATTGCAGCGAAGTGTTTGCCGGAAACAATAGTATCGGGAATGAATATGACAGTGCATGTGGAGTCGCTTACCATCTTTTCGAGAGATGCGGCGATGCTAACCGGCAGAAGATTGGTAAACTGGGCAGACTGCTGCACTCCAACAGCATTGACCGCACCATATTTTACAGGGTTGAATGGTATGGAATCGGTGCTTGCGTGGTATTCCTGAATTTTCTCGCCTGAAAACCGATAGTGGTTGCCGCAGAAATAAGCCGAGAAGCCTTTTCTGGGGTTGTCTTTTTCAAGAGTCCAGTCTATTAGATATGAGCAGGGGAAGAGTACGGGGTCTGTAG
>JAIDQW010000499.1 GCA_029062075.1 Paramuribaculum sp. | reverse complement strand
ATACTTAACCTATATACCTGAAAATCAGGCGTTATTATTTAAGTTCAACTTCAGCGCCGGCTTCTTCGAGTTCTTTCTTGAGACCTTCAGCATCAGCTTTGGGAAGACCTTCTTTAACAACGCTGGGAGCGCCGTCAACGAGTTCTTTAGCCTCTTTAAGTCCGAGACCGGTCTGAGCCTTAACAACTTTCACAACGTTGAGCTTGTTAGCACCAGCGTTTTTGAGGATTACGTCGAAAGAAGTTTTCTCCTCAGCAGCAGGAGCACCAGCTGCGGGACCAGCAGCAACTGCAACAGCAGCGGCAGCGGGTTCGATACCATATTCCTCTTTGAGGATCTGAGCAAGTTCGTTTACTTCCTTAACGGAGAGGTTAACAAGTTGTTCTGCAAAAGCTTTTAAATCTGCCATTTTTGTATTGTTTTATTTGTTTAATTTTTCTGTTGAATTGATTATTTGTTTGCGAGTGTCTCGAGAATGCCATGAAGTTTAGAACCACCTGAGGTGAGAGCCGAAATAACATTCTTGGCGGGAGACTGGAGGAGTGCGATAACATCGGCGATAACCTCGTTCTTGCTCTTGATTGTTGCAAGTGCATCGAGCTGGTCAGCACCCATGTAAACGGTTTCCTCTACATATGCACCCTTAAGTTTGGGAAGAACATCATCTTTCTTAACGAAGTCCTTCAGAAGCTTGGCGGGAGCATTAGCGACGGTTGTGCACATCAGGGATGTGGGACCGTGGAGAGCCTCATAGAGTTCTGAGTAGTCACCGTCAAGAGTTTCAAGAGCCTTGTGAAGGAGGGTATTCTTAACTACAAGGAGTTTGATACCGTTCTTGAAGCATTCTCTACGGAACTGGCTTGTTTTCTCTGCATTAAGACCTGCAGTTTCAACAAGATAGAAATTAGGATACTCTGTGAGAGTCTCTTTTATCTGGGCAATAATTGCGCTTTTATCTTCCTTTTTCATTGTCTTACGCTTTATAAGGGTTATTCGTCGACAGTCTTGGCATCAACCTGGATACCGGGACTCATCGTGCTTGAAAGATAAATGCTCTTGATATATGTGCCTTTGGCGGCAGCGGGCTTGAGCTTAATAAGAGTATTAATAAACTCGCGTGCATTGTCCTTCATCTGCTCAGGTGTGAAACTCATCTTGCCGATAGAAGAGTGCACGATGCCATTCTTGTCAACCTTAAAGTCAATCTTGCCTTTCTTAACCTCTTCAACAGCTTTTGCAACATCATTTGTCACTGTGCCGCTTTTGGGGTTAGGCATGAGTCCGCGGGGACCGAGTACTCTACCGAGAGCACCGATTTTACCCATGATTGCGGGCTGGGTGATGATTACGTCGATGTCTGTCCAACCACCTTTGATCTTTTCGATATACTCGTCAAGACCAACATAGTCGGCACCGGCTGCTTTTGCTGCTGCTTCTGCATCAGCGCTGCAAAGCACGAGAACACGCACCTGCTTGCCGGTTCCGTGGGGAAGTGTTACAACACCACGCACCATCTGATTAGCTTTACGGGGGTCAACTCCAAGACGCACATCGATATCGAATGATGCGTCAAATTTCGCGTAGTTGACTTCCTTTACCTTTTCTGTTGCTTCAGCGAGAGAATAGGCCTTCCCAGCTTCAATCTTCTCTAAGGCTAACTTTTGGTTTTTAGTCAGTTTACTCATTGTTCAATTGAAGTTTATCAGTTATTTTCAGGGAATGCGCCCTTGACGGTGATACCCATGCTTCTGGCCGTACCTGCAACCATGCGCATTGCCGATTCAACAGTGAAGCAGTTCAAATCGGGCATTTTGTCCTCTGCAATCGCCTTTACCTGATCCCAGGTCACTTCACCTACCTTTTTACGGTTAGGCTGAGCTGATCCGCTCTTTAGCTTGGTAGCTTCAAGAAGCTGAATAGCAACCGGAGGGGTCTTGACAACGAAGTCAAAGCTCTTATCTGAATAGTAAGTGATTACTACCGGAAGCACTTTGCCTGCCTTGTCCTGGGTGCGGGCGTTGAATTGCTTGCAGAACTCCATGATGTTTATGCCCTTGGAGCCCAGAGCGGGACCTACAGGAGGTGAAGGATTTGCTGCTCCACCTTTAATCTGCAATTTGATCTGTCCAGCAATTTCTTTAGCCATTTTAATCTGAATTTTAGATATTGGTGTTTAATTGTAATCCTTTCGCAAACCTGACCCGATTCGTAACCATCGCGTCAAACCTGCTACATCAGACACGTTCTACTTGCGAATTTTCTAACTCAAGAGGGGTCTTGCGACCAAATATCTTGACCATCACTTTAAGTTTCTTCCGCTCACGGTCCACCTCTTCGATTTCGCCGGTGAATCCGCTGAAGGGTCCGAAATTCACTTTCACAGTTTCACCAACCATATAGTCATTGATTCCGTCTTCCGACACATCTTGGAGAGCATCGGCTGTTCCGAGCATTCTCATTACTTCGCTCTGACGAAGAGGTTCAGGCATCATGCCTTTGCCTTTCGCACCGAGGAAATCAATAACATTTGTGGTGTTTCTGAGTTCGTGAATCACTTCACCTTGAAGATTGGCTTCGATAAACACATAACCGGAATACAGATTGCGTTCTTTCACAATCTTCTTTCCGTTGCGCACTGTAAGCACCTTCTCGGTAGGTATCAACACCTGAAATAAATAATTGCCAAGATCCGAATTGCGGATAGCTGCATCCAGCACTTCTTTAACCTTAGCTTCTTTGCCTGAAATAGCACGTAGAACGTACCAAGCTCTCTTTCCTTCAGCCATTGACTATTACCTTTTAATTAGAAAGTGTTACTTATCTCAGTCCGTAGATAAAGTGCATCAAGGTATCAACAACCTTATCCATACAGTAAATTATCGCAGCGATAATGATGGAAGCAATCATTACGATAATAGCACTCTTGATAAGCTGCCCCTTGGTTGGCCATGAGGTTTTATACCGCAACTCGGTATATGATTCCTCAATATCCGTAAGTAATTTTAGTTTTTTCATTTCTCTATTTATAGCACAGGACGAGAGACTCGAACTCCCGACACCCGGTTTTGGAGACCGGTGCTCTACCAACTGAGCTAGTCCTGTATGAAAGAGACTCCGGACCTAATCTTCCGGCTAAGCCCGGAGTCTCTTGATATTTGTTTCTTTCACACATTCCGGTTAAACACCGGACGGTTGATTAGTCAAGGATCTCAGTGATCTGACCGGAACCTACTGTGCGGCCGCCCTCACGGATAGCGAAGCGAAGACCTTTGTCGCAAGCTACCGGGTTGATGAGCTCAACGTTGATCTCAACGTGGTCACCGGGCATTACCATTTCTACACCTTCGG
>JAIDQW010000498.1 GCA_029062075.1 Paramuribaculum sp. | reverse complement strand
CCTTTTATGATGTTCTTATTGTAGAAGGCGCGGGAGGACTGATGGTGCCACTCGACTACGAAGGGACTCTTACCATTGATTTCCCACTCGCCAATAATCTGCCGGTTGCTCTGGTGACAAATGGCAAACTTGGTTCCATAAACCACACCATTCTCGCCCTTGAAGCGTTAAGAACCAGAGGGATGAAACTTCATTCGCTCCTATATAACACTCACTTTGACTACGATAAGGTTATTGCGGCTGACTCGCTCGAATACATGAAAACGTATGTTGAGCGGCACTTCCCGGATGCGCCGGTTATTCTCGTTCCTTCAATAAAATGAAAGCACGCACAGAAGTCTCAATACTCAAAGATCAGATAGCATGCATGCCTGTGGTAAACTACCACGGTACTATTTCAATAATCGACACCCCCGAACAGGCGGAAGCAGCAATGGAGGTGATTCTGAAAAGCTCCGTCGTGGGATTTGACACAGAAACAAGACCTTCTTTCAAAAAGGGACACACCAATAATGTGGCTCTGATGCAGGTGAGCAATGGAGAACACTGCTGGCTGTTCAGAATCAACCGGCTCGGAATAGAAGGTGCCGTCAAGAAATTTCTTGAAAGCGAAACAGTTCTGAAAGTAGGACTGTCCATTAAAGACGACTTCTTTGTGATGCACCGCAGCGCGGAGTTCGAACCCATAAATTTCATTGACCTCCAGTCATTTGTAAGAGACTACATGATTGCGGACTCCAGCTTGCAAAAAATTTACGGAATACTCTTCGGAGAGAGAATATCCAAAGGTCAGCGGCTTTCTAACTGGGAGGCTGAGGAGCTTAACGATGCCCAGCAGAAATACGCATCAATAGATGCCTGGGCTTGCCTGAAAATTTACCGATATCTGAAGGACGGTAAGTTCGACCCGAAAAAGTCACCTTATCTCGCAACAATTATTGAAAGCACTGAGCCATGAAAAGAAGCGTTGTAATACCCCTGATTTTACTTGTCTATCTCGCTGTGATGAGCTATCTAGGGCGAGGTGAATTGTTAGCCGGACATTACCTTTTTTACTTCGGCATTATCGGCGCCACGCTTCTGATAATCTGGCTATTGCACATTAACCTCAAAATGAGGGAGAAAAAGCGCGAGGAAAGCCGTAAGAATAAAGACTGATATCATGCCGGAGACACCGATGAAACCGACACAGGGCGTACGCGCCAACCCGTCCATGCCATGATGAGAGTCATTACCGGACTCAGAATATTGAAGATGCAAAACGGCAGATAAGTGAGAGTAGCCACTCCGAGAACAGCACTCTGTGTGAGTCCGCACGAATTCCAGGGTATAAGAACTGATGTCACCGACACCGAATCCTCTATCGTTCTGCCAAGAAGCTGAGGCTTAACCCCCGCGCGTTTATAGCTGTTCTTATAAACATTGCTACCAATTATTATCGAGAGGTACTGGTCGCCGGTACAGGCATTGAGAAATATTCCGCTCGCAACGGTGGTGCTAACCAGATGTTTGGGTGAATGCAACCGCTTGGTAATAGCATGGGTAATGGTTGAAAGCATACCGCTGCCAATCATCACGCCGCCGAAAATCATAGCTGACAGCACCAGATACACAGTAGGAAGCATACCCGCCATCCCGGAAGTGCCTATAAGTGAATCAAGAGCCTCCTCACCGGTAGTAACCTGAGTGTGGGTGCAAAGAATGCGTATGCTGCTTGCAATATTGCTCCACAGGTCAGAGCCGTCTGCGAGTGCCGCCGCGATATGAGGCTGAAAAATATACATTCCCGCAAGACCGAAAAGAGAACTCAGCAGCAGCACCATATCCGTGCGCATCCGCAACGCGATAAGCACTGCTGTAAGTGCCGGAATCACCAGCACCCAACCGGTGATATTGAAAGTATGCTGTATCGCTTCCCTGATATGAAGGGCATTTTCCGCACTCACGGTATCTGTAAAAAATCCCACTATACCATAAACCACAAGAGCTATTGTCATAGCCGGGACGGTTGTGAGCATAAGATACCTTATATGGGTGAAGAGATCCACCCCGGTGGTGGCTGCTGCAAGCACGGTAGTGTCACTCAACGGCGACACTTTGTCACCGAAATATGCGCCCGAAATAACAGCACCCGCTATCCATGCCGGGTTATAACCGAGCACAGTTCCGATGCCCATAAAAGCCCCACCGATAGTGGCGATTGTTGTCCACGAAGTGCCTGTCACCACAGATACGACAGCGCAAACAGCACAGGTTGTCAGCAGAAAAGCCTTGGGATTAAGGAACCCGAGACCATAGTCTATCAAAGTGGGAACTACACCACTCAGCATCCATGTTGCACTGAGTGTTCCTATAAAGAATAGAATCAGAACCGCCGGAAGAATCTGTCTGGCACTCTTAACTATTCCAAGATAAAGCGTTGACTTTTTACGCTTTGTAAAAATCAGCGACAGAATCACGCAAACAGCCGCTGCACCGAGAAGAATTATGTAGCTGTAATCCTGAATAACAGATGCACCGCAGGTGAAAATCATACCAAGAATGGAAATAAGCAACAGTGCAACAGGGATTATCGACACCCAGAGAGAGGGGGATTGGGAACGGGTTATGAAATTTTTCAATATTATATCGTATTTTTATGCGATGCAAAATTAATACAAATCATCGCGCGAGCCAAACCGATGCCACTATTTTAATGATTATTAGAGGCTCAACGGTAAAATAAGCAGCTATTTTCACCTAAAATTATAAAAACGGCTAAAAAATATGACCCGACAAGTATATTTGCTCTGACATTTGTTATATCTTTGCACCCCGTTACCATCAAATCTATGGGGCTGACTGGCTTTGACAGCGTGTAGAGGTGGTGTGTAAGCATGCAGAGCAATGATGGCTGCGCTCTTTAATCTCTGACATCAAAAGTTTTAAATGGCGAAAATAACTACGCTCTTGCTGCCTGATTGAAGCACAGTAGATCGGCTTAATCTCCGCAACAGTTGTGGAGACAAGACATCGCCCGATTGTCGTCGTCCCGAGACTAATCGACAAGGCGGTGCAGGTAAATCGGGAATAGGATGCTGAAAGCCTCGAGAAGCATCCGAAGTTTTAGAGGATAAGGCTGTGATTGGTCGTCTTTTGCCTGTCACAGCACCAAAATCAAGTAAAGACTAAGCATGTAGAAAGCTCATTAGTTCAGCGTTTGGACGAGGGTTCGACTCCCTCCAGCTCCACCGGATACTTATTTATTAAGTGTTTAACTGCTGTTTCATCCGATATTGTGTCTGTAATCTGGCACAAATCGGATGAGTTTTTTTTATTTGCTCCTATAATAAAAATAGTCATTAACTTCAAACTCATTACAATTTTTATCCAGTTATATCGTTTAACTGTATTTGTAT
>JAIDQW010000497.1 GCA_029062075.1 Paramuribaculum sp. | reverse complement strand
CATACCCGTTTTTGCGGGAAGGGGTGGTATTGCGGGAAACAACATCTGTATATGTCGGGCAACTAATTCTGGGTCTATGCCCTGTACCGCGGCAACTCCGGTAGTGTTTTGCGCGGTGATGGCGGTGATGGCGCTCATTGCATAGCAACCTATGGCGGATATGGTTTTTATATCAGCTTGAATACCGGCGCCACCCGATGAATCGGAACCGGCTATGGTGAGGACTGGGTAGTATTGACGCATACCTTTACTATTGTTTATCTATATAACAATCGACAAGGGTATAACGCCTGGCAGACGGACAATTCCTTCGCCGGTACTAACCGGGGCAGGTTCTAAGGGTTTCATCTCAGCCAGGGGGATTGTTCCCGGGCACCCCTTTGTCGTGTATGCAAAGATACAACAATGAATATTAAATGCAAAGGGTTGGCATTTTTTTTATCTGCCGACTGTCAGTTATTGTTACTCTCACGCCAACACGCTGTCGCAAGCGCACTCAATAAATAGTTGCCATATCTCCTCGGTGAAGATTTTCGAAGGGCACTGCTCCATGATATCCTGCCGTAGATACTCAAAACGGCTATAAACAAGGCTGTTGAGTTCAGACATAATGCCGGCATGATTAAGCGAAGGCTTTCTTTTGAGAATGTCCTGCACAGTCATTTTTACGAGTGTGCGGATACGCTTTTTAGAAATAATAATCTGGTTGCTCCCTTTGTTTATGGTAAAAGGTTTAGGTGCTTTTCCGGTAGCCATAAATTCATCGGTAATCTTATCGGGGTCTTTCAAAGGGTTAATTGGGGCAGTGGGCTGGGTTACGGCAGAGGTCTGAGGTGCAGAGGAGAGGTTCTGTTGATTGTCTTTCTGCTGTTTTTTAGCCAATCGTGCTTCACGGCGTCGCGCCTTATCGTCGATTTCATATCTGATAAAGTCGAAAGCCATTCTTGCGAGCGGTTGCATGTCAATAATCTGACCGCTTGCAGCGTATTCAATAACAGCGTCATACACTTCACGACGTATATCGTCGGAATATGGTTTGAGAATTTCGTGCCATTTCATAGCGAAAGAAAAATTTTTCATAGTTAATATATTGTAGTGTTTTTCGTGTGGGTTTTCCTTTGTTGGCGCAAAGATAAGGCGCGTTTTGCAAATATGCAAATAATTTTGCAAAAAAAATAATATTTCCGAATCTTCCAAGTTTTCCGAATGGCTGATGGCAATTGTGAGCACCGGAGGCGCGATGCTATGCGAAACCCTGAGCAAACGTAAGCGCAGCTTAGGATAGAGTGCACAAAAGAAAAAGAGTCTTGAAGAGGCGATGCTGTGGTAACCTATGATGAGATGGAGAGATGTGCATAAATAAAAAATCACCCCCGGAATGCATCTGTTTGCGTTTAATTATTAATTTTGTGCATTCAAACGATAAACCCAAAATTTGTATCATGAAAGAACTTCTTAATTCAGTTGTAAAACATTTCGACCTAAAAGGTAAGGTAGATTCAATCAAACCTCTTGGTAACGGACTTATCAACGACACCTATATAGTTAGAACCGAGGGCGATGCCCCCGATTACGTGCTACAACGTATTAATCACAATATTTTTACCGATGTTGATACACTTATGACCAACATCTGTGAAGTTACCTCGCATATCAGAAAAAAACTGGAGGCTGCCGGAGAAAAAGATATTGACCGCAAGGTGCTCACATTTGTGCCAAATACCACCGATGGCAAATATTATTTCTTCGATGGAGAAAATTACTGGCGCGTAATGGTATTTATACCGAATGCCCACACATTTGAGGCTGTAAATCCTGAGAGCAGCCGCAATGCCGGCAAGGCTTTCGGTAATTTCCAGGCTATGCTTGTTGATATTGACGCGGACCTGAAGGAGAGCATTCCCGACTTCCATAATATGGAATTTCGCCTGAAGCAGCTCCACGATGCTGTTGAGGCTGACCCGGAGGGCAGAGTTGCAGAAGTGAAGCCTATCCTCGATGAACTTGAAAAGAGGGCGGAGGAGATGACCAAGGCTGAGCGCCTTTTCCGTGAAGGCAAGTTGCCTAAACGTATATGTCACTGTGACACAAAGGTTAACAATATGATGTTTGATGATAACGGTGATATTCTTTGCGTTATTGACCTTGACACCGTTATGCCAAGCTTCATATTCAGCGATTATGGCGACTTCCTGCGCACCGGAGCAAATAAACTCGCTGAGGATGACCCGGATATCGATCGCGTAGAGTTTGACATGGATATCTTCAAAGCATTTACTGAAGGCTACCTCTCAAGCGCAAAAAGTTTCCTCATTCCGCTTGAAATAGAGAATCTGCCCTATGCGGCGGCACTTTTCCCATATATGCAGGCAGTACGATTCCTCACCGATTATATAAATGGGGACACCTATTATAAAATAAAATATCCCGACCACAATCTTGTGAGAACACGCAATCAGTTCAAATTGCTCCAGAGTGTGGAAGCACATACCCCCGAAATGCGTGAATTTATTGCTGAAAAGCTTGCCTGAAAACTTAAGT
>JAIDQW010000496.1:3009-4235 GCA_029062075.1 Paramuribaculum sp. | reverse complement strand
ATTCGATTATTTCTGCAATATGGAAATGGTTGAACTTTCTCTGGTAGATGACCCTGCTGATGCCAGAGAGTTGCACGGGTTATTTCAGCGCACTACCGCCACACTCAATCCCCTCTTGCTGCAAACATTCTTGATGATTGGGACAATGCTCTCAAAAATTTCATTCAGGTTATGCCTATTGAATACAAGAAAATTTGTAAACTCAACAAAAACCTCGAATCGTAACTCTACTATTAACGTAACTCTACTATTAAACTGTGTACAATTTGTGTACACAAAATTTGTACCCAGTTTTGTACCCAAAATTACGGATTTTTACGGATTTTGGCGTTACACAGTGGAATAATTTTCCGTATAGCGTATTCCTAAGAACGTATTAAAAACCAGCGATTTACACCGTAACATCCTTAAAGTCAGGACATAAGAAAAGGCGGCATCAAAGCCGCCTTAGTATCTCCGTGGGGAGTCGAACATATCAGTTTAAGTAATTGATTATCAAGCAAATCATCACAATCACATTTATTGCGTACACAAATTTGTGCCAACAGAAAATTTATCCTAATTTTGTGGTAAGGGGATTTATTGTAAAACCATTTACTCACATTTATTTAGGAGAGCAATTATGAATTCATTTACCGGGTTAGATAGAATAAGCGCACTACGATTAATCAGAAAGGAAATTGCAGAATTGCAAACTGTAGAGCGCAATTTAGCCAGCCCCCTACTATCAAACTATAAGGACATCCCAAAGGTGCTGAATGCGTTTCTTTCAATTACCGGGACTACCAGCTTCGGTGGGACCTGGGAAGCGGTCAACAGCCGAAAAAAATTCATTTTCATAACCATATTTTTATTTGCGCCCGGTATGATCCTCGGTGATAGTATGCCTAAAAGACTACGCGCTGAATTAGGCAAGGCACTTGGATTAAAAGCGGTCTCAGCTATTTCAAATAATTGGGCTGACGCATTGTTCTATTATCACCAATATGATGATTTCAGAGATGATGTGGATAGAACTACACAAAAGATACTCACCTACCTTAACGTTGGGTAAAAAGGTATTTTGTGACCGTTAAGATAATAGTCACAAAGCAAAAGGAATAAGTCAATTTTATATTCCCATACGGCAATATCTTCGTTGGAAAACAAAGATATTATGCCACTATTGAAATTTGAAGTACAGGCTGATTACGATAAGGTAATAAAGCTCAGGGAGGAAATAGATA
>JAIDQW010000496.1:0-2999 GCA_029062075.1 Paramuribaculum sp. | reverse complement strand
AGATAAACTCCAGCAGAAATTATTAGACCTCAGCCCAGACGCGCCAGTCTCAACTATAAGTAGAATTGAAAACAAACTCGCCTCTGCGCAAAATGAGTTTTCTAAGCTCACTACTTCCGCCATGCTTGCTGGGGCAGAGATTGAAGACAGCTTCAAGAAGCGTATCTACGATGCTGCTCAGAGCGTCAATGGATTCAGTGAGAATATTATTGAACAGAAAAATCACATACACTCCCTTGAGTCCGAGCTTCGCAAACTAAAAGATTCGTACAAAGCGTTGCCTAAGAACCCGGTTGGCGAAGATTATTTCAAGGAGCAGCATCTTGCCAAGCAAATACGTGAATTGAACGCTGAGATTGGAGTTGAGAAAGATGCTTTATTTGGACTCACTCAAGCCAAAGCCCGTGCAGCTCTTGAAGCAAAAAAATTATCTGACGAGTATAAGTCCTTAAAGAAGGAAGCCGGCGATGTAACAGATGTCATAGGCGAATTAAAGGATAATCTGTTAAAGACTGGGGCGAAAGTGCTTGGAGGCATAGGAATTGGTGTAGGGATAAAGGACTTTGCCTCGCAAGTCATCTCTGTCAGAGGAGAATTTCAGGGCATAGAAACCTCACTCAAAGTCCTTCTCAAGGATGAAGAAAAGGCGGCTGCTTTAATGGGTGAAATCAAAAAATTTGCCGCTGTGTCTCCTCTTGACTTGAAATCCACAGCTGCTGCCGCTCAGATGATGCTTGGATTCAACATTGAAGCGGAAAAAGTGCCGCGGTTCTTGCAAGCTATTGGGGATGTCTCTATGGGTGATTCAGCTAAGTTCAACTCTCTCACCCTCGCATTCTCTCAGATGTCTGCAACCGGCAAGCTCATGGGACAAGACCTTAACCAGATGATTAATGCCGGATTTAATCCCTTACAAGCGATTGCTGACAAGACCGGCAAATCAATTGCTGAGCTGAAAGAACAAATGTCTAAGGGAGCTATCTCTGCCGAAATGGTACAGCAGGCATTTATTGACGCTACAGATGCAGGGGGTAAATTCTATAATATGTCCGCCGAAGCGTCTAAGATTATCAACGGTCAGCTATCCATGCTTCAGGATGCTATTGATGCCATGTTTAATGAGATTGGAGAATCAAGTGAAGGCATTATTCAGGGTTCAATCAGCATGGCAACCAAACTTGTAGAGAACTATCAGACAGTAGGCATAGTATTGTCCGGATTGATTGCCACATACGGAGCTTACAGAGCCGCTATAATGCTTGTTATTGCTGCCGAAAAAGGTTATACCATAGCGCAGATGGCTCAGTATAAGTGGCTATTACTTTGTGAGAAAGCACAAAAATTGCTCAACGCAAGTATGCTCGCAAACCCTTATGTCCTTCTCGCAACAGCTGTTGTGGCTGTTGGCACAGCTATCTGGGCTTATGCTAACCATGCAAGCGAAGCGGAAAAAGCTCAGAAGAAACTAACAGACGCAGTTAACGAAGCTGATTCAGCTTTTAAGTCAGAAGAATCTAATGTCAACCTTCTTTTTAATAAATTGAGAAAAGCAAAAGAGGGCACAGAGGAATATGCAGCTGCTCAAAAAATGATTATAGACCAATATGGAAGTTATCTCAATGGTCTTATAGATGAAAAGAACAGACTGCTCGACGTAGAGTTAGCTTATCAAAGAGTCACAGCGGCTGCCAGAGAATCTGCAAACGCAAGGGCGATGGAATCTCATACATCAGAACTGAAAACTCAGTTTCAGGAGGAGTATGGTGAATCAATGGGTGATATTATCGAAATAATCCGCAACAAAGTGAAAGGAAATAGGGCTAACACCCTTATAGAACTCGTGCGAAGAGATATTGATGCTTATGGAGGTATTACTTCAGACACACAAACCGCTTTGGGGGATGCTTTGGGTGAGAAACGCTCCAATCGTGGCGGGTGGAATGATGCATCTCAAGTTAGAAAAATCCTGAATAATGTATCCAAAATCAGAGAAGCCCAAAAAACCTATAATGAGGGTATGGAAGCTGCGAATGCTGCTTTTGGCACTATGGGCAATGAGTTTACATCCTACTCTAAGGAAGAATTGCAGAATATGCAGGCAGTTTTGGAGTACCAAATGGAGGGCGCAAACGATGCTGAAGAAATTATCCTATCTATCAACGGACAGGTAAAGGAAACCTACAAGACTCTCAATGACGCTCGCCTCGCACTAGCTAAAATCAAAGAAGCGTCAAAGGTAAAGTCCGATGAGAAAAAAGTAGAACAATATAACAATCTCAAAGCAACACAGGAAAGGACAAAAAAAGAACTGGATGAGGCTACATCTGCACTGAAGGAGATGGAGACTTCCCCCGATAAGTATTCTAAGGATGATTACGAGAAGGCGAAGCAAAGGAAAGCGACCGCGGAGTCTGAATACAAGAAATGGCATGAAAAAGCTGATAAAAATGCCCCAAAAAGATTAGAAAAAGAGGATGAAGGTCGGAATAAGCTCGCCCGCCAGCTGGAAGATTTAGAGCGTAAGAACCAGTCCACCCTCACCTCACTTCTTGCAGAAGGCAAGGGAAAGCGACTTAAAATCATTGAGGAAGAATACGAAGAGAGAATCAAGGCTACCGATAGGCAAAAAGACGATTGGATTAAGGCTAATAAAAAGGCTAAGATGCCGGGCTTGAATGCAAACGGACTCACGCAGGAGCAGGCGGATGCTTTGAAGCAATCAAATGAACTTGCTTTGGAGCAAAAAAATAAAGCTACATTAGAAGTGTATGAGGATGAAGCCGCCTCCATGCGCAACTTCCTCAAGGAATACGGCACATTCCAACAGCAGAAACTTGCTATTGCTGAGGAATATGCAAAGAAGATTGAGAAAGCCACGACAGAGGGTGAAAAGCTATCACTTGCAAAAGAAAGGGATAAGGCGACCCGTAGTGTGGATGTGGCTGCGATGAAAGCTGAAATTGATTGGCGGGGATTGTTCACCGGGGTTGGTTCGTTAG
>JAIDQW010000495.1 GCA_029062075.1 Paramuribaculum sp. | reverse complement strand
TTGCGAACAAATATGAAATCTAAAAAATTCACCATAATTCATATTACATTATTTTTCAGTATTTTTCATTCACGTTCTCTTCATCGTCATTCGCCTCCATTCGCAAATTCAGGTTCTGGTGGCACCACAGAAACAAATCCCTAACTTATTCACAGTCAATAGATTAGAGATTTTTCTTTTAGTCACTATCGCCCATAGTCGGCGCATAGTAAAGCTGGATCAGTAGATATTTTAATGCTCAATAAAATAATAAGACACTTACAACTCCTATGCTACTGTTTAATAACTCGGCATAGTGTGCTGCTGTCAAATAATGGCGAAGCGCCTATAGTAGGAGGATTTCAACATTAGGCTCATTGTGATGTGGTAGTGGGTGCGGTTGTAACGGTAGCTAAAAATACGGAAGCCGAGTGATTTCATGAATTTTACCGCCTGTGGATTGTCAGCTGACGAGCTCACCACTTTTGCGCCGTTCTCAAGCAAACGTCTGAGGAGCAGAAACATGCCCCGGTAAATAGCCATGCGATCAGCCGGCGAACTTGCCCAGGCACCGCCATGAAGGGCTATGGTCCTCGCCTCAATAAGCATCAGCGCTACGAACCCCCACGATTCCCCGGTAGCGGTGTTACGTAGAATCAGTATCCTGGTAGCCGCCCGTGTTGTCTTGACAAAACCCCGGAGCTCCTTTTCCGTGGAATAGTTGAAGAAGATTTTGTGCCAGTCAGATGCAGAAAACCGGTCAACAATGTGGTCCGTACCAGAATATACGCACCATTGCAGACCGGATTTCCTAAGCGTTTTACCAATGAATTTGGTTATCACCTCTTCTTGGCGTTTGCTTTAGCGCGGGCAAGAGCTTCCTTAGAGCGTTCAACTTCAGCTTTGTATCTTTCAATGGTTGCCATTCTTGTTGCTCGGATGCTTTTTTTACGCTGTGGGTCTTTTTCACGTTCAAGATCGCGCTTCATGGATTCTTTTGCGCCAGCTAATTTTGTTTTTGCAACTTCAAGGCAATGTTTTGCATCTTCTACATTTGATGTTCCCATA
>JAIDQW010000494.1 GCA_029062075.1 Paramuribaculum sp. | reverse complement strand
CATACGGCAAACGTCTTGGGCATGATTCTCGTGGGCTGGGTGATGTGGATAAGCCTAACAGCCTATATATGTCACATTGCCCGGTTGGAAAACCGACATGACAAAAATGAAGAGCGAAACAGAGTTCCCGAAAGAATTCAAGGATTATATTGCGTTCCTTGAAAAAGAGCTCGAAACGCCTATTACGATTGTAAGCGTAGGTCCGGACAGAGAGCAGACTATTGAAAGATTGACCTGAAATACTATTTTTTCCATACCTTAAATCATTTAACCATGGCAAAAGTCAAACCGTTCAAGGGAGTTAGACCCCCAAAGGAGATTGTCACCGAAGTGGCGTCAAGACCTTATGATGTGCTCAACTCAGAGGAGGCACGAGCCGAATCAGATGGTAATCCTAAATCGCTCTATCATATTATCAAACCGGAAATTGATTTCGAGCCCGGAAAAGATGAGCATTCACCGGAAGTTTATGACAAAGCTGTGGAAAATTTCAATGCTTTCCAGAGCAACGGCTGGCTTGTTCAGGACAATAAGGAGCATTATTATATATATGCTCAGACTATGGACGGGCGCACCCAATACGGTATTGTTATAGCAGCCAATGTAGATGATTACATGAACGAGCGCATCAAAAAGCATGAGCTCACCCGACGCGATAAAGAAGAGGATCGCATGAAGCATGTGAGAATCAACAATGCCAACATTGAGCCGGTATTTTTTGCGTTCCCAGATAACGATGTTCTTGAAGGCATTATCAGGAAGGTTACTGCCGGTACCCCTGAATATGACTTCACTGCTCCGGACGGATTCGGTCACCATTTCTGGATTGTAGATGACGACGACACCATTTCAGCAATCACTGAGGAGTTTGACAAGATTCCTTACCTGTATATTGCTGACGGTCATCACCGCACTGCTGCTGCGGCTCTTGTCGGCAACGAGAAAGCCAAGCAGAATCCCAACCATAAGGGAGACGAGGAATATAACTATTTCCTCGCTGTTGCCTTTCCGGCATCTCACCTCAAGATTATTGATTACAACCGTGTTGTCAAAGACTTGAACGGACTTTCACAGGAGGAATTTCTCGCAGCACTTGAAAAAGATTTTATTGTAAAGGAGATGGGTGAAGATATTTATACTCCTTCCGGCTTACATAATTTCTCTTTATATCTTCCGGGTAAATGGTTTAGCCTGACTGCGCGCGAAGGTAGATATGACGACAATGACCCGATAGGCGTTCTTGACGTAACTATCTCAAGCGACCTGATTCTCAGAGACATACTCGGCATACATGATTTACGCAGCGATAAAAGAATAGATTTTGTAGGAGGAATCAGAGGACTCGGAGAGTTGAAACGTAGAGTTGACTCCGGCGAGATGGCTATGGCACTCGCACTTTACCCTGTTTCAATGAAACAACTCATGGATATAGCTGATTCAGGCAATATCATGCCACCTAAAACCACATGGTTTGAGCCAAAATTAAGATCTGGACTTGTCATTCATAAACTTGAAGACTGAATCTGAACATATTAACGCATCCTCCGTCTGCTCATGCATGACGGAGGATTTTGTTAAGAAAGGCAAGGTCATTATCACCTCACCTTTCAAGTCTTCGGCAACAGAATATTTTTCACTTGCCATTACTCAGAATATTAAAACTTATTTGTGGATCATTGTTATTCCCCTGTTGATATTCAGTAGCCTTGCCCTGTTTGTTAATATCCGTTGGATTTTTATCGCACTAATTTTCCTATTCCTGGTAGCTCCTTTTATTATAGCAAACACCTATTTCTCCAAACTACTCACCCGGGAAGCACGAATGGCTTTATCCCGTAAAAAATTAAGAGTGGTATCAGGTAAAATCATTGAAACATATTTTGTTGATGAAAATGATGAAATCACCTCAACAGAACACATACAATTCTCTGATATAAAGGATATAAGAGAAAGAGCTAACAGCTGGATTATTGAACTGAAGGATTCTTCAATCGGAGGCATCATTATCCCCAAACAAACAATTGTTGAAATTTATGAGCAACAAAATGATGGCAACTCAACCAATTCCTCAAATTTTTTTGATTAAATTTGCACTTTAATTTTAAGCTATATCAACCGTTATCACATAGAAAT